>CAZSPM010000211.1:0-4654 GCA_964608785.1 uncultured Eubacteriales bacterium | reverse complement strand
CTAAAATCGACCATCATCGGGAATTAAGAAGAGGATTTCCGGAGATTATCTACGGGCTGGGAAGAACAGACGAACAGATTATAAAAATTTCCCGAGAAATTCTCAAAAAAGGAACCAACCTGCTTATCACCAGAGTGGAGCCATCGGTCTTTAAAACGATAAAAAAGAAAATACCTGAAGTTTGTTACAACACTCTGGCTAAGGCTGCATATCTCAAGCAAAAGAAACCTGCTCAAGGAAAGGGAAAAATAGTCATCGTAACAGCAGGAACATCTGATATTCCCGTGGCCGAAGAAGCTTTTATTACTTGCGATATATTAGGCAACAAGATCGAAAAAATATATGATGTCGGAGTAGCTGGTCTCCACCGCCTCCTTGGTGAATACGAAAAAATAAGAGAGGCCAGAGTCATCATTACTGTCGCTGGAATGGAAGGAGCATTGCCCAGTGTAGTGGCCGGAATAACCAACAGTCCATTAATAGCCGTTCCTACAAGTGTTGGTTATGGGGCAAGCTTTAAAGGATTAGCAGCTCTGTTGGCCATGCTTAACTCATGTCCAGGCGGAGTCGCTGTGGTAAATATTGATAATGGTTTCGGGGCTGGATACTTGGCAAGCCTGATAAATCACCTCTGAAAAGACAGGAATGGCTCTATATTCCTATGTCCACATTGGGGTCAGACCTTTAAAACTTTCTGTCATTCCTGCGTGGCTTGTGCCTGCGAAAGCAGGTAGCAGGAATCCAGAAAGTGGATAGTCTTGGATTCCCGCTTATGCGGGAATGATATCTTTTTCGACTACGCTCTGAAACCTAAAAAAATATTCGTGTTTTAAAGGTCTGACCCCATCTTCGACCATCTTAGATGGATAAAAAATATAACACTTTAATTATAAATAAGTTAGACCCTTGACAAGGAGGGGTCTGCTACTTATATTTACTAGTAGTTTTCTTTTTCCTAAAAAAGGAATCTCCATGGAATTTATTGAACAAATAAGGCAAGTTGCGAATATAATCGATATCGCCTCACAGTACACTACCTTAAGAAAACGTGGGAGCAAGTTTGTAGGACTCTGCCCGTTTCATTCAGAAAAAGCCCCATCCTTTACCGTTGATGATGAAAAACAGCTCTTTCATTGTTTCGGCTGCGGAGCTGGAGGTGATGTCTTCACCCTTGTCAAGGAAAAAGAAAATCTCAGTTTTCCAGAAACTTTAAAATATCTGGCAGAGAAATACAACATCCCCATTCCTCAGGGTAGAAAAATTTCTCGTGAAGCGCTCAAACTAGAAGAAAAATTATACAAAATCAACGACGACACCCTTGCCTTTTTCAGGAAAAACCTATTTAAAACACAAGAAGGTCAAAAAGCCCTCGATTACCTCAAAAAAAGGAACATACCTGAAGACGTCATCCAGAAACTAAAGATAGGCTATGCCATGAATTCCTGGGATTCTCTCCTTTCATTTTTTAAGGGGAAAAACATCTCTCCAGATGTTCTTGAGAAAGCAGGGCTCGTTCTTCGAAGAGAAAAGAAAGAGGGCTATTATGACCGCTTCAGAGGAAGAATCATTTTCCCTATATTTAGTCTCAGTGGAAAAGTTATCGGATTCGGAGGAAGAACTATTTTCGATGCTGAGCCGAAATACCTCAACTCCCCCGATACTCCAGTGTACTCCAAAGGAAAGGACCTGTACGGCCTGAACTTCTGTAAAGAATCCATCCGGGAAAAGGGCGAAATCATCCTTGTGGAAGGATATACAGATTTCGTCGCTCTTTATCAAGCGGGAATAACAAACATCGCAGCTCCCTTAGGAACCAGCTTAACATCCAGCCAAGTCTCTCTCGCCTCGCGTTTTGCTTCAAGAATAATCATCAGTTTTGACAGCGATGCGGCGGGAAAAGCGGCCGCTCTGCGCGCCATTTCTCTCTGTTTTGAAAAAGGAGCTCAAATTAAGGTCCTCATTCTGCCCAAAGGACTTGACCCTGACTGTTTCCTTAAGAAATTCGGACCAGAGAAATATAAGAACTTTATTAAAAAGAGTTTGCCAGGGCTTATTTTCCTGATTGATTCTATGCTAAAGAAAGCAAATGTCGATATTCCAGAAGAAAAAGCGAAGATTGCAAGGGAAGTGGCAAGAGAGATTGAAAAAATGCCCGACTCTGTTGTTCGAAGTGAATATTTAAAGCGTGCCAGCGAATATCTTTCTATCGATGAAGAATCGTTGAGGGACATAATCCGGCAGGAACCATCCGAAGAGAAACGAGAAGAGAAAGGTGGCCTTTTCCAGGCTGAAAAAAGGCTTCTCCAGATACTCATTGAAAACAAAGAAATCGCGCCCAATATTTTCCCTGAAATGAAAAATGAAGATTTCCAGGGCCTCAAAAGCGAGCCTATCTTCTCTGTACTTGTGGAGTGTTTCAAGAAGGGAAAAGAACCAAACTTTCATGAGCCTGAACAAAAAATAGATCCTTCCCTTTTAAGATATTTAACGAAAGCTAGGATAGAGGAAGCGCATACACCCACAACAGAGGAGGCTTTAGACTGTTTATACACGTTAAGGCAACTATCGCTTGACAACAGAGCAAAAAAACTCAACGCCGAAATCACAAGATCCGAAAGGAAGGGAGAAAAGGAAAAGCTTCCCACGCTCATGAAGCAATTGATCGATATAAAAAAGCAACTCGAAATATTATCGAAACGTAACTATCAAAATCTCAGTTATATAAAATCGGCAGATACAATGAAAGAGAGGAGTTAGCATTGTCTTCTGATAATAAGTATCAAAAAGACGAAATACATCAACTGATCTCCAAAGGGAGAAAACAAGGATATCTCCTTTTTGAAGAAATCGATAAAACCTTCCAGGATGAAATGAACTCTGAAGGGAATTTCGATGATTTCCTCAGCTCTATGGACGACTATGGGATTAAAATCCTCAATACCAAACAAAAGGAAATCATCCCTAAAAGACGAAAAAGTGACCTTGTTTCTCTCCATGGGTTAGAGCGAACTACTGATCCGGTTAAGCTCTACTTAAGAGAAATGGGCAATATATCGCTTCTGACACGCGAGGGAGAAATTTCCATAGCAAAAGAAATAGAACGGGGTGAAAAGGCAATCATTAAAGCCCTCTCTAAGACACGCCTTGTCCTCAACGAGGTCCTTTCCCTGGAAGACAGGATAAAGGATAATCCTGAAATCATGTTGGAGATGTTGGATATAAGCGAAGAAGATATTGCAGAGGCAAAACTCGAAGAAAAAAAGAAGGAAATCCTGACCAAAATCAAAAAAATCAGGGAATTTAGCAAGCAATTGGAAAGTATTCCTGCGTTGAAAAGAAATACTATTCCTCGGGGACGCTTTATCGTTAAAATGAGCAACCTGATTATGGAGCTCAATATCCGTTCTGCTCATCGAGAAATAATCATCCAGAATCTCAGGGAAAAACTTAAAGTCATCAATGAATTAGAAGAAACAAAGGAAGAGTTGAATCTCTCGTTCAGTCAAGCTAAAGGGAAAAGAGCAAAAGAGGATGTGAAGCAAAAAATAAAAGACATTAATAAGCTTTTGAGAATATATCAGAAAGATATCGGCCTTGATTCACAGTCATTGAGAAAAACAGTCCGAGCTATCACCACAGGAAAGAAGATCAGCGATCAAGCAAAAAAAGAGCTGGTTGCTGCCAACTTAAGACTTGTTGTTTCTATTGCTAAGAAGTACAGTAACCGGGGACTCCAATTTCTTGACCTCATCCAAGAAGGAAACATGGGCCTGATGAAAGCTGTGGATAAATTTGAATACCGAAGAGGATATAAATTTTCAACTTACGCCACATGGTGGATAAGACAGGCTATAACCCGAGCCATTGCTGATCAGGCAAGAACGATAAGAATTCCTGTGCATATGATAGAAACCATTAACAAACTGATCAGAGTATCAAGGAGTCTTGTCCAGGAAATAGGGAGAGAACCGACAAGTGAAGAGATAGCAAATAAAATGGATTTGCCAATCGGCAAAGTAAGAAAGATCATAAAAATCGCCCAGGAGCCCATTTCGCTTGAGACTCCTATAGGAGAAGAAGAAGATAGCCATTTGGGTGATTTTATTGAAGACAAGGTCATGCCCTCTCCTCCGGATACTGTGATTCATATTAATCTAAGAGAGCAGATTGAGGAAGCGCTGAAATCTCTTACAGAGAGAGAGGCCAAAGTATTAAAGATGAGGTTCGGATTGGGAGACGGCAATGAACATACCTTAGAAGAAGTTGGACAACAGTTCAAAGTTACTCGTGAGAGGATCAGGCAGATCGAAGCCAAAGCTCTCAGAAAATTAAAACATCCCAGTCGTAGCCGTAAATTGAAATCCTTCACTGACGACAACTAACCTGAATTATTCATAAAAACCACAAAAAAGTAGTATTAAGTTTCAAGAACCGACCCCATTTATTTTACTAAGGTTGTCCCAAAGTGATGTGATATGAAGACAAGAAGGTGCAGGAAAATGTCGGAGCGTCATTGAAGATTTAGCCTTCCCGAATCGTTTTTCGAGGAGAAACAGTGGGTTCTGAAAACACGCAGCTTTTGCCCCAGCGAGTCAAAAGCAGCTCGGTTTCAGGCTTCTGAGGGATCTGACTTTAATAATTTGTAGCATTGGGG
>CAZSPM010000210.1:0-4668 GCA_964608785.1 uncultured Eubacteriales bacterium | reverse complement strand
GGCCTTTCATATGCGGGAAACCAGAAAAGTATAAGACTCTTATCCAGATAGGTCTGGATTCCTGCTTATGCAGGAATGACAAACATGTTATGAAAGTTATTCAAGCCTAATCCCAATGCTATTAATTGACTTTTTGATATGGAGAAATAAAATAACTTGTTCTATAATAGGGCGATTGAATAAGGAGAAAGCTATGGCTGAAAGTGAGAAAATTAAACAAACCTTGAATCTTCCCCAGACGTCTTTTTCTATGAAGGCAAAGCTGGCGCAAAAAGAGCCTGAGATTATAAAGCAGTGGGAAGGGATGAACCTCTACCAGAAAATCCTGAAGAAAAGGGAAAATTCTCCACTCTTTGTACTGCATGATGGTCCTCCCTATGCCAACGGGAATATCCATTTAGGGACTGCTCTGAACAAGATTTTGAAGGATTTTATCATCAAAACCAAGACTATGCAGGGCTATAGATCTCCCTATATACCTGGCTGGGATTGCCATGGCCTTCCAATTGAAATCAAGGTGGATCAACTCCTGGGAGAGAAGAAGAGGGAGCTTTCTATCTTGGAAATAAGAGAAGAATGCAAGAAGTATGCCCTGAAATATGTTAACATCCAGAGAGACCAGTTCAAAAGATTAGGAGTTTTTGGTGAATGGGAAGAGCCATACTTAACCATGCATCCCGAGTATGAGGCGGAAGTAATCCGCTATCTCGCCTCCTTTTTTGCCTCTGGGAATGTCTATAAGGGAAAGAGGCCTGTTCATTGGTGTCCACACTGCCAGACAGCCCTTGCAGAAGCCGAGATTGAATACAAGGACCACGAATCTCATTCGATCTATGTTAAATTTCCTATGATCTCAGATCTATCCCAAAAATTGCCCGAATTGAAAAATAAAAAAGTCTCTGTCTTGATCTGGACTACAACTCCTTGGACCCTGCCTGCTAATCTGGCTATAGCTTTCCATCCAGACTTTGAGTATGCGGCCTTTGAGACTGATAAGGAAGTTTATATCGCAGCCAAACGCTTGTTGCCTGTCATCGCAGAAGAACTGAGCTTTAAAAATACGAAAGTCTTGGTTACTTTCTTAGGAAAAGATATGGAAGGCCTAAAAGCTCGCCATCCTTTTATGGAAAGAGAATCTGTTTTTGTTTTAGCTGATTATGTTACCTTAGATCAGGGGACAGGCTGTGTCCATACTGCTCCAGGTCACGGATATGAGGATTATATGACAGGGCTTGCCTACGACCTTGATATTTATACTCCAGTGGACAGTGAAGGGAAGTTTATCCCTCAAGTCGAAAAATACGGCGGAATCAGCGTTTTTGAGGCCAATAAGCTTATTAATGAAGACATGAAGAAAGATGGGACCCTTTTGAAGGAAGGTGAGATAGTTCATTCTTATCCTCATTGCTGGCGTTGTAAAAATCCTGTGATATTTCGTGCTACAGCTCAGTGGTTTATTTCCATGGATACGAATGATCTGAGAGAGAGTGTGCTTGAAGAGATAAAAAAAGTCCGATGGATTCCTACCTGGGGAGAAGAAAGAATCACCAATATGGTAAGTGTTCGACCTGACTGGTGCATTTCCCGACAGCGCTCCTGGGGGGTACCCATTCCTACGTTTTACTGCCATGACTGTGACAAGGTCCTTGCCGGAGAAGAGATTGCTCTCAGGATTGCAGATATTTTTTCCCGAGAAGGATCTGACTCCTGGTACAAAAAGAGCGTTGAAGAACTTCTTCCACCAGGAACCAAGTGTCCTAAGTGCGGTTCAGGAAAATTCAACAAGGAAAACAACATCCTCGATGTTTGGTTCGAATCGGGTTCAAGCCAAAATGTCCTGGGAAGACGAGCCGATCTCCCGTGGCCCTCTGATGTTTATGTGGAGGGACATGATCAATATAGAGGATGGTTCAATAGCTCTATTTTTATAGGAGTTGGTGCTAAGAACGGTTCTCCTTATAAGGCAGTAATAATCCATGGATTTGTTCTCGATGAGCAAGGCAGAGGCATGTCCAAATCCATGGGAAATTTTATCGAACCTGCTGAAATCATTTCTGAAAACGGAGCCGAAATCCTAAGGCTTTGGGTGGCTATGCTCAACTACAGAGAAGATGCTCGATTTGGAAATGAGACATTGCAGCGTCTTGTTGAAGCGTATCGCAAAATAAGAAATACATGGAGATTTATTTTGGGGAATATTCACGATTTTTCTCCTGATACAGAGAGTCTAGTGCCTCAAGATATGGTTCTCTTAGATCGGTGGATAATTGAAAAATGTTCTCGCGTCGGTCAAAAAGTCCTCAAAGCTTATGACGAATTTGAGTATCATGTTGTCTTCCATGTTCTTTATAATTTTTTCACTGTCGAACTGAGTTCTTTTTATTTGGATGTCTTGAAAGATAGACTTTATTGTTCGGGGAAAGATTCCCCAACCCGAAAGTCAGCTCAGACTGCGCTCTTTCATCTCTTGAAATCAACACTTATTTCAATGGCTCCGATTTTGCCCTTTACGACTGAAGAAGCCTGGGAAGTTATGTCGGCTTTTAAAGAAAAAGAAGAATCCATTCATCTGGAAGAATTTCCGACATTTGAAGAGAAATGGCTTGAGGATGAGCTCTTTCAAGAGATAGAAAATTTGATATTGGTGAGAGAAAAGGCCTTGAAAGCGCTAGAAAAAGCGCGCGAGGATAAACTTATCGGGAACTCACTTGAAGCAAAGCTAACTCTTAGAGTTCCCCCTACTCAAGAGGAATTACTGAGAAAGCACGAGAGCGAGCTTCCATCCCTTTTCATTGTCTCTGCAGTGGAGCTACAATCTCACTCTGGCCAAGAATTGGAAGCTGAGGTTTCAAAGACTCCTGGAGAGAAATGTCTGAGGTGCTGGAATTTTTCTCCCTATGTTGGGAAGAGTGCTGAATACCCCCACTTCTGTCACCGATGTGAAGAAGTGGTGGAAAAGATGAATTAATGCTCCTTATCCGTAGACCATTTTACTTTTTTGTTATCCTTTTCATCCTGGTGGTTGACCAACTGACCAAAGCTATTGTGGTCCAAAAAATCAGTCTTTTTACCAGTAATAAGGTAATTCCAGGATTTTTTAATATAACATTTATCCAGAACAGAGGAGCAATCTTCGGTTTTTTTTCTCACTCGGGAAGCCGGCTTGTGTTTTTGCTCCTGACATTAACGTCTTTAGCAGCGTTAGGATTAGTTGTTTACTATTTTTTTAAGACACCTCCTGATGAGAAATTGATGAAGATATCACTTTCTCTTATCCTGGGAGGCGCTCTGGGTAACTTGGGAGATAGAATATTTAGGGGTTATGTTGTTGATTTTATAGATTTTTATGTAAGAAAATGGCACTGGCCTTCCTTTAATGTGGCCGATTCTTGCATTACTATAGGTGCCATTCTCCTCATCTTTCTCTTCTTTTTTAAAAGGAGGCCGAAATGTACCCCATCCTTGTAAAAATAGGTCCTCTGACTATTCACACTTATGGTTTCATGATGGCTGTGGGAGTGGCCTTTGGTTTTTGGTTTCTTTTTGTCCAGGCCAAAAAGTCAAGGCTTCCTGCCTCTCGCCTGATTGATATGGCATTCTACACGATTATTATTGCCTTACTTGGCGCAAAGTTGACCCTTTTTTTTGGAGATTTTTCCCATTATATCAAGAATCCCGGTGAGCTTTTCAGCCTGGCCCGGACTGGGGGTGTTTTCCAAGGTGGGCTTGTGTTTGGCATTCTTTTTGCTCTCTGGTATTTCCGAAGACACCGCATTCCAACCTGGAAGACTGCAGATATCATCGGTCCAGCCTTGGCTCTCGGACATGGCTTTGGCCGTCTCGGCTGTTTCTTTGCAGGATGTTGTTATGGCCGGGCATGTTCTGTACCCTGGGGTGCGACTTTTCAGAATGAATATGCTCATAATCTGACAGGCATTCCGATCGGGACTCCTATCCACCCTGTTCAGCTTTACGAGTCTACTTTGAATTTTTTGAACTTTTTCATCTTATTTCTCCTCTTGAGGAAGAAAAAATTCGATGGTCAAGTTTTTTCCTTCTACCTCATAAATTACTCGATAATTAGGTTTTTTACTGAGTATTTTCGGGCAGACCACCCTGATAAGGTGTTCCTCATAAAAAACCCTTCTCCTTACCTGAGCCTTTCCTTTCCCCAACTTTTCTGCATATTGAGTCTTGTAGGTGGCGTGATTCTTCTTCTCATTTTGAAAAAAAGAAAAAGTGCCTAAAAAAGAATTTCTTTTTATGTCCTTAGCCGGGATGGGTCAGAGGTTAGATGTCTTCTTGTCAGAGAGAATTAGAGAATTGACCCGTTCCCAAATTCAAAAACTCGTTGATAGACAAGATGTCAAGGTCAACGGCGTTGCGAGAAGATCGAGTTACAGGTTAAGAGAAGGAGATAAGGTAGAGCTTGAGTATGAGATTTCTGAGACTTCAATAGCTAAACCAGAGAATATCCCTTTAAGGTCGATTTACAGCGACGATTATATTGTTATAATCGATAAGCCTTCAGGAATGGTTGTCCACCCAGGTGCAAAAAGAATGGAAAGAACTCTTGTCAATGCTTTGCTCTATCATTTTCCTGAGCTGGCCAAAGTTAGAGAAGAAGAAAGACCGGGGAGTGTACATCGCGTATATACACATTATTGA
>CAZSPM010000209.1:0-4690 GCA_964608785.1 uncultured Eubacteriales bacterium | reverse complement strand
GTTTGATATCCCAGTCGTAAAAAGTTTTGGGTTTTTAGGCAGGGTATTTTTTTTTGAGACATTTCGACTGTTTGTTGGGGGTGTTTTGGTGGCTTGCAACAGAGGGGTGGAGGTGGGTAGGGTTTTGTGTGGGGGTAGTACGGGGGTGGAGAAGTCTTGTCTTGAAATGAGCCCCGACTACCTTTCTTTTTCTTTCCAGGTAGAGCTTTGTTAAATTCCTGACTAGGACGAAAAACAGTATGAGGAAGAGAAGAAGCACGATTATCTGAAGAGAAGAAAGAAGGATGTTTGTTACCGATGTAGGGGAGAACTCTTGTGCTTCCCGTATGAAGATTTCGATGGTAAAGAAAAGAATGATCAGCAAAACTATAATCGCCCCTACGATACGAGGTTCTTTTTTCTTTGAATTTTCCATTTAATATTCGATGTATCGTTTAGTTTTGTTCAAGATTCGCATTGCCATTATTATATACCATTGCGAGTGAAAGAGGCTAGCGTCCGGATTTCATCCTTTTTGTGCTCTGTGGCTTAGAGTCGCGTATGGTTTCTTCTTCTTGCTCAATGTATTCTTGGAGGTTTTCAAGAGTTATCCTTCTATTCGTGCGGACAGTACCGGAAGGGCCAAGTCTCTTCCCTTTTTGGTTATTTAAGGTGTAAGATATCCCTCCTGCGTTTCCCAGATTGAGGACCAGCTCTTGGGAAGCTACGATCTTGACTTGCTCTCCAGGTAGCTTGATTCCATCTACCATCAGTTCTCCATCTACATAAACCTGAATCCAGGTCCTCTCTATAAAAAAGATTTCAAGGATTATTTCTCTTGTTTCTTCCACAGGTTCAGGTGGTTTAGGCTTCGGTTTTTGCATAACATTGGTGGGTTTTGGCTTTACTGGGGAGTTGGGTTTCTCTTCCCTTCTAAAAAAGAAAAGATAGGAGAGAAAAATGAGGAGAATGAAAACAAAAAGGAGGGCATAGATTAGTAATTTTGATCTGTTTTTTGAGAGCCACGGGTAGCTTTTTCTTTTTTTCTCTTCACTTTCCTGTTCTTGTTCCAGACTTTGGGAAGTCTCGTAATATTTATTGAGAGCCGCATGTTCCTCTAGGCCGATAGATTTAGCATATTCGCGTATTATAGCCTTGATGAAAAATTGGCCAGGAAGAATATCTAATTGGTCGTTTTCAAGGGCTTCAAGGAACCTTATATTGATTTTTGTCTGGTTGGCTATTTCTCTTAGAGATATCCCCCTTAATTCGCGTTCTCTTCTGAGTTCTTGCCCTAAGGATGCCATTCATTTGGCAATTTTAAGACAAGAAACGAACTGTGTCAATAAACATTGGGGTAAACAATGGGGTCAGACCTTGAAAACTTTAGTTTTATAAATAGCATTGGGATAAGGCTTGCAAAACTTAAATATTTTATTTATCGTGAAGAGGGATTAATTCCAAGGCCAGAAAGCAAGGAAGATGAGCCTTAAGAAATCTGCGGAAATTCAGAGTAAGCTTTCTACTAAACTCATCCTGGAGTGGAATAGGAAAAAGGTTGATTTAATAGCTGGCGCTGATTTTGGCTACGACAATAAGAGCAGGAAGATAGGAGCGTGTATAGTTGTTTTTAAAATTCCGGAGTTTGACATTGTTGAGATATCTGAAGCGGTGAGAGAAGTTGACTTTTCTTATATTCCTGGTTTTTTGAGTTTTCGAGAGGGACCAGTTTTCTTAGATGCCTTTAAGATCTTAAAGAATGAACCGGATATTACTCTAGTCGATGGAAATGGAATCACTCATCCTAGAAAAATGGGGCTGGCTTCCTATGTGGGAGTCGCTCTGGATATTTGCACCATAGGTTGTGCTAAGAAACCATTTTTTCCCTTTGTGCTTCCTGGGGAACTAAGAGGAGCCTATACTTTTATTAGGAATAAAGAGAAAGAGAAAGTAGGGCTTTGCCTGAGAACTCGTTCCAGAGTTAAGCCTATCTTTGTGTCTCCAGGGCATAGGATTGATTTCACGTATTCCATGAAATTCGTATTGAGTTGTTCAAAATTCAGGATCCCTGAACCCATAAGAGAAGCCCACAGACGGGCAAATTCAGAATTATGGGAGAATTATGGGGATACAATCACTAGTGTCCCATCATAATTTTGAATTTTAGATTCTCATAAAGCGGGCAAGTGAGCTGGAACTTCCGAGGAATCCTATTATTGAACCTCCAGCGATAAGTATCGCACATTGAGACAGAGAGAGATAGCGGAAGTTGATGAGTTCTTCCAGAAATCCCAAAGAAGCTCCTAAATAAACAGGAAATAGCTTTATCAGAAGAAAGAGCAGGAAGAGCGATAACAGACTTCCCAATATTCCTAAAAAAATTCCCTCCACAAGAAAAGGAATCCTGATATATGTGTTGGAAGCTCCAACTAGGCGGAGGATTTCGATTTCTTCTTTACGGGCAAATACATTGAGTTTGATGACGTTAGAAATGATAAAGAAAGAGGCAAGAATCAATATTCCTCCGAAAAAGAGACCTACTGCCTTTACCAGACGGCTTAGGGATTGTATCTTTGCCGCCCAATCTCTGTTGAATTGAACATCTTCTATACCCTGAATTTTCCTCATTTCTTCAATGAAAGCAATAGTTTCCTCAGAAGATATTTTTTCCTCACTCAGCGTTACCTGAAACGAAGGAGGAAGGGGATTTATCTTTAAATTGTCGATTATTCCCTGAAGATTAGGAAAATTTTTCTGGAATTTCTCAAGAGCCTGCTCAGAACTAATAAATTGGACATCAATGGCAAGAGATGATCTCTTTAAGTTCTCTCCAACAGAACTTATCTCTTCTTCAGACAAGTTCTGATCAAGAAAAAAGACGACAACCATGTCCTGCGTAAGCTCTTGGGCTGTGTACTGAAGGTTGTTGGAGAGAGAGAAAAAAACTCCCAACGTCAGGAACGAGAGACAGATGATAGTAATCGAAAAAATATTACGGACTCTGTGCTGCCAGAGATTGTCTAATATCTCATGCAGATAGTGTTTGACTTTTTGAATGATCAAAGCACTTCCCTTCTGATTAATTTCCCCTTAAAAAGGAAAAGAATTCTATGCCCAAAATGTCTGATCAACTCTCGGTCGTGGGTACAGATAAGAACCGTAGTTCCTTGTTTATTAATTTCTTGGAATAAACTTATGATTTCAACAGCAAGTTCTGGATCGAGATTTCCAGTGGGCTCATCGGCAAGAATGATTTTGGGATTATTAACTACAGCCCTGGCGATACCCACTCTTTGCTGTTCACCATAAGACAAGCGGGAAGGGTATTCCCACATTTTATCGGTAAGATTGACCATCCTCAAGGCATTAAAAACTTTTCTTCGGATATCCTTTTGAGAAAATCCGAGAACCTGGAGAACAATCGCGACATTATCGAACACCTTTTTATTGAAGAGAAGACGGAAATCTTGGAAGACAATCCCCATGGTCCTTCTCAGCTTGTAAATTTTATGGTCAGAAATGCGCAGGATATTCCTGCCATCAACAATAATCTGGCCCTGAGAAGGCAGAACTTCGCGGAAAATTATTTTTAGGAGTGTTGTTTTTCCTGAACCGCTGGGCCCGGTTATAAAGTAGAAGTCTCCTTTCTTCACTTTAAAGGTGATATCAGACAGAGCCCACTGGGGTTTCTGGTACTGTTTCGATATATGGTATAATTCTATCATCTTATATCGTTATGAGACGACCTAGCTTGAGGCTCCGGGGAGGCCAAGACAAACAGGACAGGTTAGTGAGTTTGGGAGATTTCCATATTGAGTGCTGCAACCGCAAAAAAGTTTTGTGTTTGTTAAGAGTTGGACATAGATTTCTATTCCGATTACAGGTTTATAAATTTGGGGCTTCATCCTGCGAAGGGAGGATTATAGCACAAAAGGGGCCTGTCCCCAACATTGATTGGGGGAACGTCCCCTACATGAAAAGATACATGAACCAGCCGAACAAGATAGCTCCCAGGACCATGACAAGGAAGAGAATCAGGCCATATTTAATTTGCTCCTTTTTTTTGCTTCTTCTGACAAGGGCTAAGACCACACAGACAAAAAAGGCATAAATGACCATGGAGACAAGGTGGCTTTTAAAAATCATTTCTTCCTTCCTGAAGCGATGTCAAAGGCATCCAGGGCAACCAGGTAGTTTAAAAGTCCTGCACCGGCTATGTAAGTACTGCCAAATTCAAAAGTGATATTTTTAAGATCTCCTAATCCAAGGGAAAATAATTTGGAAAGGATGTAGAAAAGGCCATTTCCTATGTCCGATAAAAAGGCGAGGATCGTTAGAGGGTTTTCTGTTTGGAAGGAGTATATCTTTCCTCCCATGATTAGGCCGAGGGTTGTCATTACAAAGATGCAAACAAAAAAGACCGCTCCCTTCATGTATTTTTTTTGAGAAATATGGCCTAATCCTGGGATGAGTAGCCCTAGAACCAAACAGTTTATTGATTTGATGTTCATTTGTTTTGAATGACAATGATAAAAGAAAAGAACTGCCAAATCAAGTATAAAAGGTAAAAAGGGGACGTTCCCCAAAGTGCCACCCTATTTGCATTCAACGAATTGTATCCTCCCAGGATTTTAGGTATCTGAGATAACTTATGAGGGCTAATCGAGGGATAATATAATAGGGTGGCACTTTGGGGAACGTCTCCATTAGC
>CAZSPM010000208.1:0-4699 GCA_964608785.1 uncultured Eubacteriales bacterium | reverse complement strand
TATAAGAGTAGTAAATCTAGGAGGTTAGAGACACTATCCGAAAACTTTAATGTGGAAGACATATTCTAAGAGCCAATTTATGCCTACGAATAGGATAGCCGCAGGAATGACAATCCTCATCCACCAATACAGAAACACTGGAAAAGGTTCGCTTCTCCCCTCAGAGAGTTCTTTCAAGGCATCCGATCTTTTGATACACCAAACGGCTGTAATGACCGCAAAAAGAGAGCCGAGAGCCTGCATGCCTGAGCCAAAGGTCAAATCCCAAGGAACAAATATCTTGAAATTGATCATCGGGGGAATTGCCAGAAAATAGACAATGCTACATATAATCAGTACGGCTTTTTTCCTTTCCACTTGTGTGTTGTCCTCAATCCCTCCTACGAGAACCTCGAACGCGGCCACATCAGAGAGATAGGCCGCACCGAACAGACCTAGAAAAAACATTACGCCAAACATCCACCCTAAAGGCATCAGAGCAAAAGTTTTAGGGAGAGTGGAAAAGATAAGGCTTGGACCAGAACTCGGTTCGAGACCGAAGGAGAATACGGCAGGAAAAATCGCAAAACCTGCCAGCAGACCTGCAGTTGAGGCGGCGATTCCTGTGAACACGGCGTTCTTTGGGATATTGGCCTTTTTATCGAGATAAGACCCATAAATGACCATGAAGGTCCCGCCGAGAGACATCGAGAAAAAAGCCATACCTAGGGCAGCAGCCATCACCGAAGGCGTGAGTGCGCTAAAATTGAAGCCACCAATGTACCAATTTATTCCCTCCCTGGCCCCATTCAAGGTGACTGACCGGAAAATGAGGATAATCAGAATCATGAAAAGGGTAGGAACAATCCATTTGCTGGTCTTTTCAATTCCCTTTCTCAAACCCTTTATAAGCACAATTCCACAGGTAAAGATGACACATGCGGTCATTGCCAGCTGCAGTAGGAAAGAGGTGAGGTTAAATCCCTCTTCAGGTGGAAGTATGGCTGATGTATTTAAATTGCCGCCGAAAGCATTGATAATCTCTCCAAGGGCGTGAAAACCGACCCAGCCAACTGCATTAGAGTAATATCCAGTCGCCCAGAATACGATGAAGAATAAAAAGGCTCCGATGTACTTGCCTCCAGGAAATCCTCCGATCTCGTAAGAACCCAAGGTTCCCCGGCTCGTGTATCGGCCCAAAGTCCATTCTGCTATCAGGGCGGGCATCCCAATAAAGAAAACTATCACTAAGTAGAAAAGGACAAACGCCGCGCCACCGAATTTCCCCACCATGTAAGGAAAGCGCCAGACAGCACCCAGCCCCACAGCCACGCCAATCATGGTCATCAGGAGGCCAAAATTGGAGGCAAATGTTTCTCGCCCTAGTCTTCCCATTTATGGATCTTGTAATACTCGTCTACCATTCTTTTTATGTTGACAGTGGAGCCTTTAGTCGGGCCCTCTTTTAAAGGTTCCTTTTGGAATCTTTCCGGCAATGTGGATTCTTCTCTTTTTACACCGAATCTTTTATTGAGATTATGCTCAATGTCAATCGAGTTTCCCAATATTTTTTCCACATATTTTGGGGAATAGTCTATTCCGGTGCCTGCTTTTAAAAGAGTGGATGCTTTTTCAAAATTGAGGACGTCCATACAGAGACCTATATTCTTGCACATGGTCAAGGAATCTGTAAGGAGTGCGATCTTTTCTGAATAGGTCACAAGTGTAGCTTTCCCCTCTTCAGCGAGCCTGTCTGCGGCCTTTTCAGTCCCAAAGCGTTTTTTTGCTTCCTTTTTTCTATTCGTTAATTCAAAGTAGGGCTCGGCACGAAGATGATCAGCTCCCCTGGAGGCGATGGCATAGGTGAGACCGTAGGCTTTGATTCCCCTTGGATCGCCGCAGATGATATCCAATCCCTTCACTTGCATTACCAGTTTTTTCGCTTCTTCACTAAAGTCTTCTGATAGTTTTTTTGTTCCGTTTGCCAACCTATTCCCTACCCCGCGGCGAAACGCTATCATGTCCACAACTTCTCGTATTTTATCTATCTCTCCCCACTTGATGCTCAGGCCATCCAGATCATCAGGATGGATGAAGCCTTTCTCTTGACATTCTATTATCCAGCCGATTACCTCAGAAGTTGATATGCAATCCATTCCTGTCTGGTTAAGGTAAGTATTCATTTCTAGGGCAAAAGGGAGATTACGATTTCCTATCCGGGAGGTGAAACTGCAGAGTGTTTCAAACTCAGGTCCTTCGGCTTCGTGATCATCAACAACATAATATCGGGAGCAGTGCTGGTTACAGGCGAAACAGGATTTATTCTTCACCTTAAAAGTTCTGGCCAGCTTATCACCAGAGATTCTATCAATATATTTGCATACTCCTTCTTGAAAATGCTTTGTCGGCAGGATGCCGATATTGTTGAGGTCTTCCATCAGTCTTGTGGTGCCCATCGTATAGCGCCTGTGGTATTCGTCGTGCTCCAATGTTTCATTCTCGATTTTTCTGACTTCGGCTAGAAAATCTAAAGGTTCAGCTACCTCCAGTGAAAGGGAGCCTCTCACAGCCAATGCCTTTATGTTCTTTGATCCCATCACAGCGCCCATACCAGTGCGGCCATTGACCCTATTCCCGCTCGAGACTATTGTGGCAAAATGGACTAGATTCTCTCCTGCCGGCCCGATAGAGGCCACTTGGATGGAATAATCCTTCCTTTCTCTTCGGATGGCTTCTGTTGTCTCTATAATAGTGCTTCCAGCGAATTCTGGACAGTCCACAAACTCAACTCCAGTTTCAGATACCATCAGATAAAGGAGATTGTCGGCTTTGCCTGTTATGATGATCTGATCAAAGCCTGTGAGCTTCATCTCAGCTGCAAATTGCCCGCCTGCTGCGGAATCTCCCAGTATTCCTGTTAAAGGTGACTTTGCTGAGACAGTGTAATAAGCCGATGCTGGCAGAAGGGAGCCTGTAAGAGGTCCGATACCAAAGATGAGGATGTTTTCTGGTCCAAGTGGATCGCAGTCCGGGTCAAGCTCTTCGTAGAGCCTCTTGGAATTTGCGGCACGCCCTCCGATTACAGGTTTTATCCACTTGAGTTCAAGTTCTTCAATTCGATATCTCTTTTTCGATAGGTCTACCCTGAGGACTCTCCCCCCATAGCCATATTTAAGCATGCCTCTTCCTCCATTTCTTCCTCAGTTCGAGGCCCTGCTTTTTTATATAGGCATAGCGCTTCTGACTAGGGTTCTTTTTATTTTTTTCGCTCTTGAATTTCGCTAGAGATGGATGCTGAATCCCTTTTGAGTCATATGTTATAGATCCCTCTGTGCAGGCTTCGACGCACTTGGGCCTTCCTCCACAAAGGTCACAGACATAGACAATATCATTGAATATTTCAATGGCTCCTATAGGGCAAGCTTTCTCACATGCCTCACAGAGCGTACAGAGTGTTGGAGAGACGATCACTTGTCCTTGTGAACCTATAGATATTGCATCCTCGGGACAGCGGTTACAATATTGTTCATTACACTGTGTGCAAACGATCGGTCCATCAATGCCGAGCTCATACAAATTCATAACTTTTATTCGGGCGAGATGATTATTGATCTTCCCGGTACGGAAAAAAGCACATGCAGATTCGCATCTACTGCATCCAGTGCATTTGCTTAAGTCTACCCGGATCATTGTCCTATTCAATCACTTCCAGTCGAAAGTGCACCAGTCCATCTGGATCTGGACAGACGAAGTTTTTAACCTTCCTCACCCAGTGTCCTTTTTCCAGGCAATCCCTGACAGCTAGAATCGGGAAGATTGGCATCATGCTTTGTAATGCCCAAATACATACATGTTTATCCTCAGGAACATAGAGCTTGGAATCCTCCACATAGAAATAATCGCCGACTTGAACAGGAAGGTTGCAGTAGCCGTCTATCCTTTCCACGCTGACTTTTATTTTAGCCATTTTTATCTCTCCATAAATCCCTTTTATTATTTAAGGAAACGGTCAAAGAAGTCCGCAGTGGCCTTGTATGCCCTAAGCCAGATATCATGGCGAAGAAAGCCATGAACTTCATCTGGAAAAATCAGAATCTCAAGGTGGGCTTTGCCAAGCCTTCTCAGACGCTGGACAAGGTCTGTTGTCTGGATAAAATCGACATTCCGGTCATCGTCTCCGTGAATAAAAAGGACTGGAGAGGTCCAAAAATCAATATCAGCGACTGGTGACGACTGATAAGCAACACTCATCAAGTCTTCTCCACGAATATCCCAGCCTCCTCCATCTCTTCTGCGCCCTCTGAGAGACCAGTCATGGACGCCGTGGAGATCAACGCCTGCAGCGAAGAGTTCAGAGTCTCTGGCGAGACCTAGTGCGGTTAGATATCCTCCGTATGATCCTCCCCAGAGTCCAATCTTATTGGGATCAACTTCCCGTCTGTTTTGCAAATAGCGTCCTGCAGCGACAATATCCTGGTATTCCGATGCGCCCCGGGGTCCCTGGTTTGGAGCGGTACGGAATGCATACCCATACCCAATTCCTGAACGAAAATTCACAGAGAGTACTAGATATCCTTTATGGGCCAAATACTGATTGAGAGCATAGGCTCCGTGGTAATAGCCTCGCATGTGCCAGCCGAGCATCATCTGACGAATCGGTCCCCCATGCATGAAAATAGCAGCCGGACGCCTATCGCCCGGATTAGCTCCTTTGGGAAGA
>CAZSPM010000207.1:0-4724 GCA_964608785.1 uncultured Eubacteriales bacterium | reverse complement strand
ATGTTAAAAAAACCAAAGAGCGTAGGAATTTTATTTATAATCACTGTCTTTGCTTTGGTTGCAGCCAGTGCTCAGAACAATAAAATGGGAATTTTGTCAAAAAAGTCACATGCGGAAAAATTATGGAAAACCTCAGGCCATGCGGATTCAGGTGCAGAGGCTTTCCATCATTGGGATGAAGATGGAGAAATTTCCACCTCCTGTGCGAAGTGCCACAGCACCCCTGGGTTTCAAGACTTTATTGCGGACGGAACCGTCGATGGCCCAGCTTCTATTGGAACGACTGTTGAATGCGAGGTCTGCCATACAAATCCTGATACTGGTACGCTCCGTGACCACACTTCTGTGAAATTTCCTTCCGACATTACAGTTGAAAATCTCGGTCCAGAAGCCATATGTATGGAATGCCACCAGGGAAGAGAATCCACATCTAGAGTAAATGACCACATAACAGCAGCTGCAGTTGCAGACGATGACACAATAAGCTCAAGTATCAGGTTCAGAAATATTCATTATTTTGCAGCCGCTGCCACACAAATGGGAACAGTAGTAAAAGGAGGATATGAATACTCCGGAAAAACTTACGATGCAAGATTCTCTCATGTGATCGGATACAATGCCTGCATTACATGTCACAATCCCCACTCCTTAGAAGTAGAGACAGAAGCATGCAACACATGTCATACCGCAGGAAAAGATCCCAGGTTTACAGGCTTTTACAATAACGTAACTGATCCCAAAGATATCCGCTACTACGGCTCATTTACTGACTATGACGGTGATGGCAATATAACAGAAGGTATTTATTACGAAATCCCGAGATTCCAGGAAAA
Organism: uncultured Eubacteriales bacterium; assembly: GCA_964608785.1. Classification (GTDB taxonomy): domain Bacteria; phylum Acidobacteriota; class Aminicenantia; order Aminicenantales; family Aminicenantaceae. Next base: position 3,891 of record CAZSPM010000207.1, on the reverse strand, counting down.
ACTGAGTGAAGCTCTGTGGAAATACGGAAACCAAAACGGTAAGCCAATTGTATATGATTCACACACCTACCCATACTTTTTCAATGCTACCGATGGCGACGGATTAGCTGACTCGAGTGAAGCGAATTACGGCAATCAGTACCGCTCTTGGACTGCCCGTCTTCTTAGAGCCGCATTTAATTATCAGTTCTCTCAGAAAGATCCCGCTGGCTATGCCCACGGCGGAAAATACATGATCGAGCTTTTGTATGACTCCATAGAAGACCTAAATAGCAAACTTGATAATCCTGTCAGCTTATCTGGAATGCACAGGACCGATGAAGGACATTTCGATGGTTCAGCAGAAGCCTGGAGACACTGGGATGAGGATGGAGAAGTTAGAAGCAGCTGCGCCAAATGCCACAGTGCAGAAGGTCTGGCCTATTATCTCGAAAATGGAGAGAATGTGGCGGCAGAGATCTCTAATGGTATGCTCTGCACAACCTGTCATACATCTCCTCCAGCGGTCAGGACAGCAGGCCCGGTCACTTTTCCTTCAGGAGCAGTCTATGATCTGAGTGATAACAGCAATTTATGCATAACCTGCCATCAGGGACGAGCATCAAAATTCTCTATTGACTCAAAAATAACTTCGTCCGCTGGTCCTTATACTTTTACAAATATTCACTATTTCCCTGCAGGCGCTGTTCTTCTTGGGACAGAAGTCAAGGGAGGATATGAGTTTGAAGGCAAAAGTTATGTGGGACGCAGAAATTGGCCCAATCACAACGGCCTGTTCGATACATGTGTGGAATGCCATATGGGTACAAACAGTCCGAGAAGAGCCACAACATCTGGCAATATGACAATTATGGGCATTCCCAACTACACAGATCACAACGTGCATAAACCCAATCAAGAAGATTGCGTCTATTGCCATGGACAGGATGTCTCCGAGCCAAACCAGGGAGCAGATCCAACAAAGTTCAAGTTCAGCGGAATCCGCCCGGCTACGACTCCGGATTATGATGGGGATGGGAACAAAAGTGAATCTCTTAAAAATGAGATAAGAGCGCTGGAAGCAGTCCTGTATGCTCAAATACAGGCTTATGGAACCAGCATAGGTGCACCGATTATTTATGATTCCCATTCCTATCCTTATTTCTTCAATGACACGAATGGAAACGGAGAAGTGGACGCTGGCGAAGCCAGCTACGGAAATAGGTATATGTTTGACGCAACACTGCTGAGAGCCGCTTACAATTACCAGATGAGCATAAAAGAACCCCACGGTTACATCCATAATTCAAAGTACATTGCGCAATTGCTAGTGGATTCCATAGAGCACCTCGGCGGAGACGTCAGCGCTTACACATGGCGCTAACTATCGAATGGCTAACGACCTAAGTCAAAAAGGGCGGCATATTCAGATGCCGCCCTTTTTTTATGCAAATTTTTTTGATTTCTTTGTTGAAATTAATTTAGTAACTCTATATAATCTATAGCTTTAATACATTATTAAGTATATATTCTAATTACTGTTTCTTTCGATGATATAAACATGATAATATCAACTAGCAAAAAAGAACTTCAAAAAGGAGAGAGAGAATGAAACAGAATCTTTTGGCTATCGTTTTGCTCAGTTTTGCTCTTTGTACTGTATCCTTTGCTCAGGAGTGTGTGGAGTGCCACAAAAAAGTTACTCCAAATATCGTTTCAGACTGGCAGTTAAGCACACACAGCCAGAATGAGGTTGACTGCTCTGTTTGTCACGGAGAAGGGCATAAAGATCAGTATGATGTCGACAAAGTTCAGATCCCTACGCCTGAGACCTGCGCCGACTGTCATGATGAGAGAGTAGAACAGTTCAAGGCGGGCAAGCATGCAGCCGCATGGGCTGCCATGAAAGCCATGCCAACAACGCACTGGCAGCCAATGGCTTTGATTGATGGGATGAAGGGCTGCGGCGCATGCCACAAGATTGGACTGAAGACAGAAGCAGAGATAGAAGAATTGAAAAAGAACGGTGCGGGATTCGGCGTTGCTTCCTGTGATGCCTGTCATACCCGACATACATTCTCTGTCCAAGAAGCCAGACAGCCCCAGGCATGCCAGACATGTCACATGGGATTCGACCATCCCCAATGGGAGATGTATTCTGGCTCAAAGCATGGAGTTCGATATCTGCTGAAGCAGAACAAGACTCTGCCAGATTCTGTTGCAGCCCCAACATGCCAGACATGCCATATGCAGGAGGGAAACCATGAGGTCAGGACAGGCTGGGGATTCCTTGCCGTTCGGCTTCCTATGCCAGAAGACAAACAATGGGCTGCAGACCGCGCTACTATTCTGCAAGGCCTCGGTGTTCTTGATCCGGAAGGTAATCCCACTGGCAGGCTCGAGGTTGTAAAAGCAGCGGATGTCGCCCGGCTTACCCAGGAAGATTGGCAGAAAGAACGGGATAAGATGTTAAAGACCTGTAATCAGTGCCACTCTGTGAATTTTGCAAAAGCTGAATTGGAAAAAGGTGATCAGATGATCAAGGAAACAGACCGCCTTATGGCTGAGGCCATCCGTATAGTGGCCGGATTGTATAAAGATGGAGTCCTAGCCAAGCCGAAAAACTATGCTTATTCCTTCCCTGATTTGCTTACATTCCATGATGCACCAACTCCGATTGAGCAGACACTGTTTGTGATGTTCCTTGAACACAGGATGAGAACATTCCAGGGAACATTCCATGCCAACCCTGACTATGCGCTCTGGTACGGGTGGAGTGAAATGCAAAGAGCCTTGACTGAAATCAGAACAATTGCCGAGGAGCTGCGAAGCAAATCAGCCAAAAAGTAAAACATATTTTTTTGATTCAAAGCTGATTGAAATAATTCTATAAATCCTATATTATCAGTAATTAATAAAACCATAAAAAAATGAGAGTTAAGTGAAATCTTTACTGCAATATTTTAGTTCAGTTAAATTAGCGATTGTTTTGCTCATCATTATCACTATCGCATCGGTTGTTGGCACTCTTATTCCCCAAAACAGAAGCCTGGCTGAATATGCTGCACGCTATGGTCAGCTCGCAAATTTGTTCCATCGATTCCAGATCACCAGGCTCTATCAATCTTTTTGGTTCATCAGCTTGCTTATCCTTTTTTCTTTGAACATTCTGGTGTGTACCTTAACCCGAATTTCCTCCAAATTGAGGCGGGCTTTCCAATCCAAGTTAGTAAAAGAGAGAAAGAAAATTTTAATCCTTAAAATAAAAGAAAGTTTCCGAAAAAATTGGAGCCTTTCAAAAACAACAGAAGAGCTTAAAAAGGCACTCTCTTCAAGGCATTATCGCCTCAAAGAGGAAGTTGAGGAAAACAGGGCATTCCTCCTTGCAAAGAAAAGGACCCTAGGTTTATTCGGCTCTGATGTCGTTCATCTTGGAATTCTCATCATACTCGCTGGAGGAATTGTCAGTGGTTTAAGCGGATTCAAGACGGATTTGAATATCTCTGAAGGTCAGATTCTTTCAGTTCCCAAGGCTGACTTTAAACTCAGGCTGGATAAATTCGAAACGGAGTATTATCCGAATGGAGGCGTCAGAGATTGGAAGAGCACACTCACAGTTCTCGAAAATGACGAACCGCGCCTGAGTAAAATCGTGGAAGTCAACCATCCTCTTTCGTATAAGGGATTTGTTTTCTACCAAAGCGCTTACGGTTGGAATTGGGAAAATCCATCGCTTGAAATCTTGGCTAAAAAAAGAGAGGACCCTTCATTCTTGAAGAAAATAGACATGAAAATCGGGCAAAAAGTCAAACTTGAAGAAGAAAACATTGAGGTTTCTGTTCTCCATTTTGTTCCTGATTTTGTGATAAACGAAAAAAATCAAGTCACAACCCGCTCTCTCCAGCCTAACAA
>CAZSPM010000206.1:0-4724 GCA_964608785.1 uncultured Eubacteriales bacterium | reverse complement strand
ATTTTCGATCCAACCAAAGCATATATGTGACAGAAGAAATAAAAGCCCATCCTCAGCGTTTCCAAAACAAGCTAAAAGACAAGATCCTGGCCATGATATTCCAAAAGCCTTCTCTACGAACTAGGATGACTTTTGAAGTGGGGATGCTCCAATTGGGAGGCGAAGCAATTTACTTAAGCCCCTCGGATATTCAAATGGGCACACGGGAGACTCCATATGATGTCGGCAAAAATCTGGAACGCTGGGTTGAGGGCATAATGATAAGAACTTTTGCCCATCATGATGTCATTGATTTGGCCAGAGCCTGCCGCATCCCTGTCATCAATGCCTTGACAGACCTTCTCCATCCCTGCCAGGCAATGGCTGATTTCTTCACTATAAAGGAGAAACGAAGAGATCTCCGAACTTTCAACCTCGCGTATGTAGGAGACAGCAATAATGTCTGTCATAGCCTTCTTCTTGGAGCCGCAAAATCTGGATGCAAAATGAGAGTTGCTACGCCTCCCGAATATGGGCCAAATCCAAAGATCCTAAAATTGGCAGAAAAAGATGCTTCAGAAACAGGAAGCCTATTTCATCTCACGAATGACCCCGATGAGGCCGTTGAGGAGGCGGATGCCATCTATACAGATGTTTGGGCTTCTATGGGACAAGAGGAAGAAAAAGAAAAAAGAGCTAAAATTTTCGCTCGCTTTCAGGTTAATAAAGAGCTTATGGCTAAGGCCAAATCCGATGCTTTTTTCATGCATTGTCTCCCTGCTCATAGAGGAGAAGAAGTCACAAATGATGTCATCGATTCCCCACAATCGGTAGTCTACGACCAAGCTGAAAACAGGCTTCATATCCAGAAAGCTATTATGTTATTATTATTAGAGAAAGCAAACAATGGCTAAAGAAACCGAGAACACCAAGATCACCGAAAGTGATATCCTGTTTATCGAAAAAGAGCTCACTCAAACCAACAAACCCGTTTCCTTTCAAGAGATGACAAAAAAATTGGCATACAAAAAGATTTCCAGCCAAATGACTCAAGAAGTCAAAAAATATGACACCTATTGCCAATATGAAATTGGAGATCTCATATACAAAGAATACGACGAGCTGTTAACGACAAGCAGCAAGGGAGCAGAATCTTTTAAAGGGGCTGTTGCTTTGAAAGTTGTCCAAAAAGTTCCCTATGAAAGTTTTAACTGCGAAATGTTGGAAGTTGACTACATAGGAGGAGGAACATTCCGCAAGTACATTGATTACATGAAAAAAACCAAAACTCAAGTTCTCATTCCCAGTAACCTCGATGGAAAAGCTCAGACTCCAGAAACAATGGGTAAACATGAAGACCCGAGACTCAGTGAGCCTCCTATGACAGACAAAGATCTAAAATCGTTGGAGAAGAATCTGAGAATAGCGCTCTCAAAATCTGACAAATTTTTCTGCTGGAACGACCACTGCCAACTAAAAGAGAAGCAGGTGCAGATCCAAGAAAAGAAAATAAAGGAAATTGAAAAATATTTCCTGGATGCAAAGCGATCAGCCCTAACATCAGAATTAGTGAATAAGTTTCTTGGTATGGAAAGTTCAAATGAACTCTTCGAACTTTATTGTATGAGCTTAAACTCTATACTGGATAATAAACATAAGAAGGATTTCCTATATGTCTCTCCTCTCGATTGGGGTAAATGGCACCTGAAAAACCTAGTTAATTCTTTCGCCAAAAACTTGCCACTCTCAGCCCCAAGGGCTAAAGTTCCTCCCGTAGAAAAAGCCCAAAAAGGAGAAACAACCCAAATACAAAACTTTCCCTTGAAGATCTACCTGACTTGGAGAGAAATTCTGTCAGGTGGTGTAAAAATACCTAAGAACCTAAACAGAGAGTTGTCACACTCGAGAGAGTACATTTTCACTGATAATGAGGAAGGAGAAGGTTACTCTGTGTACTATTATCCATCTTCCAATTATTTTCTGGGACTAAAAGATTTTTATGATAAGAACAATGTCCCTCAGGGGACAAGCTTAACTCTGGAAAGAAAAGGACCTACCGAATTCAGCTTCTGGCTTAAGAAATCAAAAAAGAAACTTTCTGTGGCGAAAATAAATTATGATTACACAAAAGATAGATTCGCTGACGCCAATGAAGACATGTTCACCTTTTCCCTTCCTAACAAGATTATTCACCTTGATAAAGAAACATTGACAAAGCTTTTTTCTCTTTACGAGCAAAGAGACACCCTAGATCTTCGCCAGCTTTTGATCCTCATTTTCAATGATTTTGCCCTTGAGAGCAGCCATTTCTCTCTTCATTACCTCAGAGCTTATCATTTAGTGGACATTTTAAAACAAACAACACAAGAAGAGGTAGAACAAACGCTGCTCAGCTCGCCTGAATTCTTGTTATCAGAAAAAAAGAAAGGCATCTTCTCCTACAAGGAAAAAATCATAGCAGAAAAAGAAGTAAAACCTGAAGAACCTGAGGAGGTTTTGCCAGAGGCGGCTCTTGAAGAAGCAGCACCTGAGGTTCTCCGCGAAGAAGCTCCGGGAGAAGAAATTGTTCCTCCCCAAATCCCTGAGGAAAGAGAAGAAGAAGTGAGGGTCGAAGCCCCTTTTGTTCCTGCAAAGGAAGAATTTGAAGGAAGGCCAAAAAAAGAAGAGCCCCCCAAAAGAGAAAAGGTTTTAAAGAAAAAAAGGATCAAGGCGGAACCGGAGAAGGCCCCTCGGGTGAGGAGGGGAGCGAAAAGACTTATTGAAGAGAAAATTGAAATCGAAGAATCGGAACAGGAAGCCTTCGCAGCCATGAAGGCAAAAGAGAAGGAAGCAGAGGAAAAAAGAGCAGAAGCAAGACCTAAAGAGAAAAAAGAAGCATTTAGGCCTTATGTCTCTGAAGAACCTGTTTTTGGAGTCTTTGCTGAAAAGCTGAAAACGGCTTTGGACAAAACAAAAAAAGAGAAAAAGAAAAAATAGCGGAACAAATTACTTCTGAATCACCTTCGGAGCTAAGCAAGAAATCCTTACAGAAAAAAATCCTCCCATAAAAGACGAATCTTATTTTCGAGAAAAAACTAAAAAGAATGAGTAAATGGAAACAAACAGCTGACATTGCCATCATCGGAGGAGGAATTATGGGCTGCTCGACTGCCTATCACTTGGCAAAACAGGGGCAGAAGGATATTGTTCTTCTGGAAAAAGATCTGCTTGCACAAGCATCAACAGGACTTTCGGTCGGAGGAATCCGCCTGCAGTTCTCTCATCCTTCCAACATTCGCTTATCCCAAGAAGCACTCCACCTCTTTGAGCACTTCGAGGAAGAATTCAGTGTGGATATCGGCTTCCATCAGGTAGGCTACCTTTTTCTGGCGCAGAAAAAGGACACTTGGGAAGCGTTTCTGAGCTCTGTCCAACTCCAACGCCAGTTCAACATCCCCATAGAAGCGCTCTCTCCCGAAGAGATCAAGCATCGCTGGCCATACTTGGAAACGAGTGACCTACAGGGAGGCACTTTTGGCCCAAAGGATGGATATGCTGATCCCTACCGCGTAGCCATGGCCTTTGCCAATGAGGCAAGGAAGCTTGGAGTACGTATAGAAGAGAAAACCGAGGTAAACGATATTCGAATCGAGGCGAACCGGGTAAAAGGAGTTGAGACCACCCGTGGATCAATTTCAGCTCCCATAATTGTCAACGTAGCGGGACCATGGGGAGGAGAAATCGCCAGGATGGCAGGGTTGGAATTTCCAGTCAAGCCTTACCGCCGCCAGGTATTCATGACTAAAGCTTTTGATGCCATCCCCAAGCCTGTGCCAATGATAATCGACTTTGATGTCCTCTATTATTTTCGTGGGGAAGGGCCGGGCATTCTCACCGGCATGACTGATCTAGATGAGCCTCCAAGCTTCAATACCAACGTGGACTGGAATTTCCTGGAAAGAGTCATTGAAAAGGCTATCCGCCGCGCTCCTATACTGGAGAATGCCAGGATATTAAAAGGCTGGGGTGGTCTTTATACTATCACTCCGGACGAAAATCCCATAATCGGAGCGATACCTCAGGTAGAAGGACTCTTCTGTGCCATAGGATTTTCAGGCCATGGTTTTCAACACGGCCCAGCAGTAGGCCGAATCTTGAGCGAACTCATCCTCAAGGGGCAGACAGACTTCGATCTCACTCCCTTCACTCATGATAGGTTTGGAAAGATAAAAGAAGGGGGAGAAAAAAGGGTGGTGTAAATGACGAAACTAAAAATATTATCTCAAAAAGATGTAAAACAATCTGTGAATATCTCCCAAGCAATCAATGCGGTTAAGGAAGCTTACATCCAGTTGTCCCGAGGAGAAACAGCCATTCCCCTGCGAACCCAAATTCCAGTCGAAAAACAAGGCGCTGTGGCACTCTTCATGCCGGCCTATCTCATTTCCACTGATACTCTTGGGGTAAAAGTCGTCTCGGTTTTTCCAAAAAATGCAGATAAAGAACTCCCAACCATCCATGCCGTTGTCATCGTCATTGATGCTCAAACAGGAAGACCCGAGGCCATAATGGATGGAACCTACTTAACGGCATTGCGTACAGGAGCCGCATCTGGGCTGGCTACTGATTTATTAGCCCGGAAGGAGGCCCGCGTGGCGGCAATATTTGGGGCAGGAGTTCAAGGCCGAACGCAGCTGGAAGCCGTCTCGACCGTGCGGCCCATCGAAAAGGCTTGGATTTACGACACCATTCCAGAAGCCGCAGAG
>CAZSPM010000205.1:0-4733 GCA_964608785.1 uncultured Eubacteriales bacterium | reverse complement strand
TGGGAGCTTTTGGATTTATTAAAGACCTCTTACAAAGGGCAGTCATACGAATTAGCCATCGCTAATCCAAGCACAATAGCATCCCTTTTTATCGATGAAACTCTAGAAAAAGATATGTTTTTATCAATTGATGAGGCATTGGAGGACGAAAAGCATATCATCACGCCTGTTGAAGAAAAGCCTGAATCAGCAATTTCCAAACACCCGATTATAAAAATCGCTAACAGTATGCTCAGTTCAGCTGTAACGGAGAGAGCAAGCGACATACACATGGAACCCAAAGAAGACCACACTGTTGTTCGATTCCGCATTGACGGTGATATGAAGGAAATGTTTACTATCAAAAAGAGAACATCCATTATGCTTATATCCCGACTCAAAGTCCTGGCTGGCATGGACATAGCCGAAAAACGCAGACCCCAAGATGGGGCCTTTGTCGCAGTTATAAATGATAAAACCTATAACTTAAGGCTGGCAACGACCTCTACCGTCCGAGGAGAAAGCCTTATTATGCGATTGCTGAATGCTTATGCCAAACCTAAAGAATTGACAGAGCTCGGTATGACCAAGGAGCAGTCTGATAATCTGATTCAACTGATCAATCGAAATCAAGGACTCATCTTGATAGTCGGACCTACTGGATCAGGGAAAACCACGACAATTTACAGCGTGCTCCATAAAATAGACTATCACACACGCAGTATCATATCCGTAGAAGACCCAGTGGAATACCGCATCCCTTTTATCAATCAGGAACAGGTGAGAGAAAAAGGCAAAGTTACCTTTGAAACTCTTCTAAAATCAGTGGTAAGACAAGATCCGGATGTATTGTTTTTAGGTGAAATCAGGGATAATTATAGCGCTGCGACAGCTATGAATTTTGCGAGTACTGGGCACTTGAGTATCACTTCCCTTCACACGACCAATGCCACAACTGCTATTTTCCGGCTTGAAAGGCTGGATGTTGACAGAGGAACAATGGCTGATTCCTTCATAGGGATTGTGGCCCAAAGACTGCTGAAAACGCTGTGTTCTTTTTGCAAAAAAATCGTGCCCATATCCGAAGAGGAGAGAAAAATGCTCTCCTCTTATACAAGTGAAATTCCCCTGGAAGTCGCTCATCCTGTTGGCTGTCCAAAATGTAACAGAACCGGCTATTACGGACGGGAAGGGATATATGAAATCATTAGCTTTGACCCAGATATCATCGATAAGGTTCGTTCTAATACCCCGGTTTCAGAAATAAGGTCTTTCTCACATAAAAGAGGAGATTTTTTGATCAGTAATCATGCCATCGAAAAGATAAAAGAATTCACTTTCTCCCCAAAAGATGTTTACGAAAAGGTCCTAGTGGAGGAAGTTAGAGCCCAAGAGATCACTCCCAAGAGAGCTGCCTCTAAAACTCAGCCCATTGAAGAAAAGAAAGAGGCGAAGGCGCGAATTCTGGTCGTTGAAGACGATATTGATATAAGAGCCTTGACATGCCGACTTCTAAAAAACATTGGATACTCTGTAACTCATGCAGAAGATGGAATCGATGCGCTGTTACAACTGGGGAAGAGTGAATTCGACCTCATCATCTCCGATGTGAATATGCCTGAGCTGGATGGCTTCAGATTACTGGAAATGAAGAATCAAAAAGGTATTGAAACACCTGTGATATTCCTGACCTCTAGAAGCAACCCCCAAGACGAAAAAAGAGGATTCGAATTGGGAGCTTTGGACTACCTCACGAAGCCTATCAAAAAAGAAAAATTACTGAATATTGTAAAAAATGCGATCGAAAAATAAAAAACTCGAAATGGCAGAAAAGGTTATTTTGCAGTAATCCCTTCTATATCTTCTACAGATTTGGGTATGGGTTTTCCCAGGATCTTGTATCCATTTTCTGTGACTAAGATATCATCTTCGATCCGAATCCCACCAAAATCTCTGAACTCTTCAAGCTTTTCATAATTAATGAAATCCAAAAACTTCCCCTTTCCTTTCCACTTATCGATCAGGGCAGGTATAAAATAAATTCCAGGCTCCGCAGTCATAACAAATCCCGGTTGAAGCTCTCTAGCCATCCTCAAATAAGCGAGCCCGAACTGGTCGCTCCTCTTCGTCTTATCATCATAACCCACATAATCCTCTCCTATATCTTCCATATCATGGACATCAAGACCAACCATATGGCCCAATCCGTGGGGGAAGAACAAGCCATGGGCTCCAGCATTCACAGCTTCATCTATATCGCCTTTCATAAGTCCAATATCTTTCAACCCAGAAGTAATTATTCTGGCCGTTTGAAGGTGAATATCTCTGTATTTAATGTCAGGCTTGATGGATTGAATAGCGCTCTCCTGAGAGTTCAAAACAATTTCATATATCTCTTTCTGTTTTTGAGTGAATTTCCCTCCGACTGGAACCGTTCGAGTGATATCGGCTGCATAATGTAACTCAGACTCTGCTCCTGAGTCATTGACAAGCAGCCGACCTTCTTCGAGCATATTCCCATGATAATGATTGTGCAGTATCTGGCCATTGATGGTCAGGATTGTGGGGAATGAAATATTACAACCATAGGAGACAACAATTCCTTCTATTTTCCCCACAATCTCTTTTTCATAAACGCCTGGTCTGGCCATCCTCATTGCAGTCGTATGCATCTCATATGCTATGCTATGGGCTTTCTCCATTTCCTCAATCTCTTCTTTTATTTTTACTTCCCTTTGCTCCACTACCGCTTTTATCAGGTCTTCCGAAGCATTATCTTTCACGCTGTCTGGGTCGAGACCTAGTAATTGAGCTATTCTCAATCTTGTTTCTGGCCTGTACGGAGGAAGAATATGGACTTTTTTTCCCTGCTGAACTGCACCTCTCACAGTCTCCTCTAGCTTATTCGAGGACTCTGTATCTTCAACCCCCGCCTTCATAGCTCTATCCTTCAATGAAGGTTGGAAGCCCATCCAGATAATATCTTCAATGTCGACATCATCCCCAAAAACAATGTCTTTATCTTCCTCAATATCTATAATGCCGGCAAGAGAAGGTGAGTCGAGACCAAAAAAATAGAGGAAAGTGCTGTCCTGTCTGAAGTGGTAGGGATTTTGAGGATAATTCATCGGGCTTTCTTCATTTCCTAAGAAAAGAATAAGGCCTGATCGGATTCTTTCTTTTAAGCGTTTCCTCCGTTGCATATAAATTATTGAATCAAACATATCTTTACTCCTTATTATTATTTTAAATCCTGGAAGATAATTGATATATCAACTCCTTCTCAAAAAGTAAAGAGTAAAGGGGTCGCATCTCAACATTTGACATTACATTCTCTGACTTTATTTCAAATGGAATAGGGGATGGTTCTTGAAACTTTATACTTTATTATGGAATTAATGAATGTCAAATGTTGAGATGCGACCCCATATTAAAAGGATTGGTGTTCGGTACGCCTGATAATCTCATCCTGAAGGTCTTCGTTGATATCCACAAAATAATCACTGTAGCCAGCCACGCGTACAATCAGATCACGATATTTTTCTGGATGTTTTTGAGCATCCCGGAGCAAATCAGCATTGAAAACGTTAAGCTGAATATGGTGTCCATCCAGCTTGAAATAAGACCTTATGAGATGGGCAAGCTTGTCAAGTCCTTCTTCATCAGTTAAAAGATGGGGAGTGAACTTTTGATTGAGAAGCGTCCCGCCTGTTCTCACATGGTCCATCTTTGCTGTGGACTTAATCACGGCGGTTGGGCCTTTCCTATCCGCTCCCTGGACAGGAGAGACCCCTTCAGAGAGAGGCTCAGTCTTCTTTCTACCATCTGCTGTAGCACCCACAACTTTTCCAAAATAGATATGAACCGTTGTCGGCAGAAGATTAATCTGATAAAAGCCTCCTTTAGTATTGGGCCTTCCACTGACAGCTTTATAATAGGACTCAAAAATGGATTTCATAATCCCGTCAGCATAATCGTAGTCATTTCCGTATTTGGGGGTCTTATTCAGGAATCTCTGGCGCAAAGGCTCAAATCCCTGGAAATTATTTTTTAGTGCTTCAAGGAGTTCATGCATGCTGACATGCCCATTCTCAAAAACATTGTACTTTATGGATGTCAGTACATCTGTTATTGTTCCCATACCGACACCCATTATGTAGGAAGTATTGTACCGCGCACCACCATCATGGTAATCCTTTCCCTTGGCAATGCAATCGTCTATCAGAAGAGAGAGAAACGGAGAGGGCAAATAATCTGCATATAGCCTCTCAATGATATTATTTCCCTTCACTTTGATATCCACGAAGTAATTGAGCTGCTTCTTGAATGTCTCGAACAATTCATCAAAGGACGTAAATGAAGCAGGATCGCCAGTCTTCAGACCGATCTCTTTCCCTGTCCGAGGATCGGTTCCGTTGTTCAATGTAATCTCAAAAACCTTTGGCAGATTAAAATAACCTGTGAGATTATAATTCTCCTTTCCAAAAGCGCCTGTCTCCACACAACCGCTTGCTCCGCCGTTTCGGGCATCCTCGATAGATTTTCCCTGTCTCAGGAGTTCCTGGATGATAGCATCGGTGTTGAAAATAGATGGCTGTCCAAATCCTGTTTTTACTATCTTCAGAGCCCTTTTCAAGAAACTGTCTGGAGTCTTCTTGCTGATCTGGACCATAGAACTGGGCTGCAAAATTCGCATCTCCTCTATTACATCAAGTATGAGAAAAGACAGTTCATTCACTCCATCAGATCCGTCA
>CAZSPM010000204.1:0-4757 GCA_964608785.1 uncultured Eubacteriales bacterium | reverse complement strand
TAAACATCTGTTTTCCTTTTCCTTGAGTCTGAATCGATAAAAAGTTAAAAGTGTAGACCTGACCCTATGAAGAAGGTCCTGCTCATCAATCCCTGGATTTACGACTTTACAGCCTATGATTTTTGGATGAAACCTTTAGGCCTTCTTTATATTGCTTCTCTCCTTAAAAAACACACACAATTTCAGGTAAGCTTTATTGATTGCTTAGACCGGCATCATCCTCTCCTGCATAAAGAGCTAAAAACTAAGCCAGATGGAAGGGGTCCTTTCCCAAAAGAAGAAATTCCCAAGCCTACGATCTTAAGATATGTCCCTAGGAAATATTCCCGGTATGGTATCCCTCTTTCTCTATTCCGCCATGAACTTGACCAGGTTCCTTTACCTGACCTTGTACTTGTCACCTGTACCATGACCTACTGGTATCCTGGCGTTCAGATTGTTGTCGAATTGATCAGGGAAAAATTTGGCCAAGTTCCTGTGATTCTGGGTGGAGTATACCCCAGTTTAACACCCGAACATGCCAGAACTGCTTCGGGTGCAGATATTGTATTTCAAGGGCCAGGAGAGAAGGGAATTCTTCCTCTGATAAGGGAAGTATTAGGCGATAACTCCTGCCCTGCATATCAATTTGGAACTATAGATGAGATTCCGTGGCCTGACTTTAGCCTCTTGAGGGATCATGAGACTCTTCCCCTTCTGACATCGAGAGGCTGTCCATTCAAGTGTTCGTTCTGTGCAGCTCCTTTGCTTGTTCAAAATTTTGAGCAGAGAAGCCCTTCCTCTGTGGTTGCTGAAATAGAATATCACTTTAGTCAGCATAAAGTGCGAAACATCGCGCTTTATGATGATGCTCTTCTCTTGAACAAAGGTCCTCATATAACCTCTGTTTTAAAGAAAATCATCCAAAAAAAGCTTCCTCTGCGCTTTCATACTCCCAACGGACTTCATGTGAGAGAGATTGACTCAGAACTCGCTTCCCTCTTCAAACGGGCGAACTTCCAATCTCTCTTCCTCAGTCAGGAATCCTTCGATGAGACGATGCTTGAGGATTCATGTCCCAAGGTATCCTCTGACGATTTGGAAAAGGCAATGGTTAATCTGGAGAAAGCAGGCTTTAGACGGGAACATATAAATGTTTATCTCATGGTTGGTTTGCCAGAGCAGGAGATTTCAGGAATAAGAGAGAGCATTTTTCAGGTTCAACGCCTTGGAGCCAGACCTAGATTAGCCTATTTTTCTCCAGTCCCCGGGACAAAGGAATGGCGAAATCTGGCTGAGAAAGGATGTATCGACAAAAATTCTGACCCACTTCTTCACAACAAACTGGTGTTTCCCTATTATTGGGGTAATATCTCATCTCGAGAATTCGAGTCTCTAAATAATCTTGTCAATCTAGGGGGTTGAGATTTTTATTGGCACGAAAATTGCATATTAAAATTTGAGGTGAATTTATCGTTTTACCTTGAATTTATTGTCCGTTCACCTTAACTTATAAAGTAGAGACTATTCATCTAGAATGATAAAGGAGCTCCTAACGTGAAAAAGAGATTATGCTTTTTATTCTTAATACTGATCGCTGCCGCCTTCTTTTATGGAAGCCTTAATACAAAGGAGGATAAACTTCCCGCTCGATTCAAGAAATGGCTGGACGAGGAGGTCGTTTATATCATTGTTCCGATCGAAAGGGAAGTTTTTCTTAAGCTTGAAACAGAGCGGGAGAGAGACCTCTTCATAGAAGCATTCTGGAAGCACAGAGATCCTACTCCTGGTACTCCTGAGAACGAATTCAGAAATGAGCACTATCGCCGTATAAGTTATGTCAACCATTTTTATGGCCGGGGAACACCAAAGCCAGGTTGGAGAACTGATAGGGGGCGGATCTACATCATTCTTGGTGAGCCCTTGGACATCCAGAGGTTTACAGGAAAGACCCAGACCTACCCTGCTGAAATCTGGTTCTATCAGGGCAAGACAAATCTCGGTCTTCCGCCGGGTTTTAATCTTGTTTTTTTCCAGGAAGGAGCTTTAGGTGAGTACAGGCTTTACAGCCCCGCCAAGGATGGTCCGCAGGCTTTAATGACATCTTATTGGGGAGACCCGATGGATTATGCAGCAGCCTATAAGCAGCTCAGCGAGTTTGAACCCGATCTAGCCATGGTATCTCTTAGTCTTATCCCTGGAGAAGGATCTGATATTTTTGGGCGCCCATCACTGACTTCAGATTTGCTAATCCAGAGAGTTGAGTCAACTCCTACGAGAACAGTGGAAGAGAGATATGCCCGGAAATTTCTAGAGTACAAGGATACCGTTGAAGTGGAATATACAGCCAATTACATCGGCAGCGATTCTTTGGTTAAAGTGGTTAAAGATCCCTCAGGAATATATTTCGTCCATTATGCAATCGAACCTGAAAGACTTTCAGTGAATTTATACAAGGATAAATACTACACCCAATTGAAACTTAACGGTAAGATTGCGAATCTCGAAGGAGAGACAATTTATCAATTCGAAAAAAACATTTCTCTTGAATTTGATGAAGAAAAGATGAAGACAATCAGTCGACAGCCTTTCAGTATTCAGGATATGTTTCCTCTTATACCCGGGAATTTTAAGATGTCTGTTCTCGTGAAAAATGATATCTCTAAAGAGTTCACATCTTTAGAACGAGACCTGCTTATTCCAGGAGATGAGGATGTTCTTCAAATGACCTCGCTCATTCTGGGCTATAGGATGAGTAAAAAAGCTCAAGAAAAGAAGCTCAGGCCCTTCCAGATGGGTGACTATCGGTTGTACTTCGATTCGAAAAGAGTTTTTCTAAAGACTGATACTTTGGTCTTGGCTTTCCAGATTCACAGCTTTAGTGAGGCAGTGAAGGAGAATGGAGAAGTAAGGTTCTCTTTTTTCAAGGGCGGAGAAGAATTTCGGACGACCACAAAGAAGCTCACTGAGTTCACAGATCTGCCGAATGTTGTCGAACAGTTCTCCTTTAGTGAATTCGATCCGGCTCATTACAGGATTCAGGTTTCTCTTTTTGTGGATAACCAAGAGGTCCTTTTTGAAAGCGAAGACTTTGATATCACTTATCTTGAGGTTATACCTCGTCCCTGGATCTATTCCAAATTATTGCCTGACACAGAAGATCCTGTTTTTCCATACATCATTGGAACCCAGCTCTTTATGACTGGGAAGATACCTGAGGCCCGGACCAGTCTGGAGAGGGCTTTCCAAATGAGACCCGATTCAGTTGATTTCGCTCAGAGTCTGGCCCAAACCTATATGGTCCTTGGTGAATACAAAAAAATTGAGGCCATTTTACTCCCATTCTTGAACCAACCCCAAATGCCAAAATATGAAGTGATTTTTATAATGGGAAAGACATACCAGAACCTGGGAGAATTGAATAAGGCTATTGAAGCTTTTGATAAAGCCATTTCTCATTATGGGCTAAACATTAACTTATTGAATGCCATTGGCGAATGCTATTTCCAATTGGGTAATGCGAAAGAGGCTTTGACTGCCTGGGAAAAGTCACTCGAGATAAATCCGAACCAGCCTCAAATTAAAAAAAGTGTTGAGGCTTTAAAGGAGAAGAGATGAATCAATCGCTCGTCCCCAAAAAAATAATAAAGACAGTCCCCCTCTTTTTTGCTCGTTTCGTCCTCCTTCTCACCTGCTCTTTCCTTCTTATTTTTTCTTCATCCTGTCGCCTTTATAATTTAGAGAAAAAGCTCGATCCCGTAAATGCTGAATTCCTGTCCAAAGTCAGGTATATCATCACCAGGAAAGAGAGGAAGATTTTCCTCGAGTTGCCTGATTCGGAAAAGGAGTCGTTCAAGGAAGAATTCTGGGAGCGTCGCGACCCGGATCCTGATACTGAAGAGAATGAATTTAAAATGGAGTATTTCACCCGACTGGATAGAGCTGAGTCGCTTTTTATAGGTGAGGGGAGGCCCGGATGGATGACTGACAGGGGAAGGATCTATATTCTTTTTGGTCCGCCTCAATACAGGGAAACCCACACGATTGAAAGCAGCGACCCAACCAGTTTTCTTTATAGGCGTTGTGGAGAGGTCTGGCATTATGGTGGATTTCCTGTTGTTTTTGTTGATTCGTCATGTACCGGAAATAATCTTCAATTGGTGACATACAACCTGTCAGCTATACGCCAATTCAATCTGATGTACATGCATGAATTCGCCAAATTCCAGGAGGAAGCTCAGACCACTTTTGAAAAGGAAAAAGGGTTTTTTGACTTCGATATGAGGGTAGAAAAAACTGTTATTGAGTCCGACAGAGTTGAAGGTATAATCACCATAGAGATTCCACTCGATGTCATTTGGTATAAAGCCGAAGAAGACATACTCAAGACGACCATTGATGCTCAAATTGAGCTAAAGGATTTTGAGGACAACCTCATCTGGGAATATGAAGAAGCCTACGAGATTTCGATGAAAGAGGAGGAACTTAAGGAGGGGCAAAAAAAGAATTTTGGAATTGAGATTCCCTTTACTCTGGAGAAAGGTTTGGACAAACTCCGCCAGGAGAAAGGTCTGTTTCGTGTTGTCCTAAAAAACAGGACTGGTGGGGGAGAGTTGAAAAAAGTCATGGAGTTTAAGCTATAAGGGGTCATGGGTATTGGGATCAGGCTTTCATAAGTTTCCGTCATTCCTGTGAAAACAGGAATCTAGAAAGTGGATAGGCCTGGATTCCTGCGAAGCTTGTGCCTGCGGAAGCAGGTACAGGAATGACATTTTTTT
>CAZSPM010000203.1:0-4766 GCA_964608785.1 uncultured Eubacteriales bacterium | reverse complement strand
AAAAGGGGAGACATAACCGCTCATAGACCCTTTTAAGAGCTCTTCGATGATTTGTTTGGCCTGGTGAATGATGGAAGCAGAGGAAATCTCTCTTTCCTCAGGATGCAGAAAGGTATCCTCTTCTGAGAGAAAAAAAATGACGACTTTTTTTATCTCTTGAGGTTCTGGTGCAGGTAATCCAGGTTCTGAAGGAGGAGTCTCGGGAGATTTCTCTATTTTCTCCCCACTCCCGCTTCTAAAAAAAATAACGAGAAGAACAATCAACAGCACGAGAAGAATGCCAAGCAGCGCTAACCTTTTCTTGTCCAATCCGACACTTCACTCTTGATTGATCTTGATGTAATCGGCAAGACCTCTAAAGATTGCTTGAGCCACATTAGTCTGAAACTCTTCAGTGAGTAACTTCCTCTCCTCCTCAGGATTGGAAATAAAGGCAACCTCTACCAAAACAGCGGGGCAGGCTACTCCGGCGAGAACTCTAAATGAATTCTGTTTAATTCCTCGATTATATGTTCTAAGGAGCAAATTGAGTTCTTTCTGAACGCTTTCAGCTAATTCGCTGCTCTGCTTAAGATAGGCTTTCTGAGCCATATCCCATAAGATCATCTTTATCTCATCCTCGTTATCGGCAGCAATCCTCTCTTCGAATTCAGCAGAATTATTCTCCAGGTAAGCCAGCCTTCTCGATTCTTTATCAGTGGCGTTCAAGCCGAGGAAAAAAGTCTCTGAGCCCCGAGCTTTTTTCCGATAAGAGCTGTTGGTGTGGATGCTGATAAACAAATCAGCCTTATTATTGTTTGCCATGGCTGCTCTGTTTTCAAGAGAAACATCAATATCTTTGTCTCTTGTGAGGACAACATGATAGGCTAAATTCCTCTCAATAATTGCTTTGAGTTTAAAACTGATCGCCAAGGTAATATCTTTCTCAAGCGTCCCAAATTTGCCTTTGGCCCCATTCTCCAAGCCGCCATGACCAGGATCGATAACAATAGTCTTTGCGCTCTGGTAAGAGGGAGAAGAATTTTTCTCTTCTGGAACAGACACAGACAAAGATGATGGACTACTTTGTGAATAGGATATGACAAGGAAAAAGAAAAAAAGAGTAATCCACGATGCTGTTGTGCTTTTCTTTTTTGGGCTAAACAATTTTTTCAAACGTCAGTTGTCGTGAAAAATCATTTTGGAGGCGGCGGGAATCGAACCCGCGTCCGAAGACATTCAGCAGAGAGTTTCTACATGTTTATCCTCTTCTACAGTCTCGTTCTGCGGTGTCCGAAGAGGAAAAACACCACGGAACCAGCCCCGATAGTGCTTCGCTTGTCAGGCTCAGGACCAGCCTGGTTCGCTATCCTGCTTGTCGGCGTTTCTCAGGAACCGCAGGAGAGTGCCAAAGAAACGGCATACCTACTCTTTAGGCAGCAACGGGCAGATTTTCTGCACTTCTTTTTTCCACCTTTTTACGAGGTGGGTGGAATCTCGACATGCTACCTCTACTTCACTATCTCCGTCGAACCCTGTTCGCCCCCGTTTCTCAGAGTTAAATTATATTCAGATAAACAAATTTTGTCAACATGAGTTAAGTTCTATCACAAAAAGAGTGGTGTTTATTTGGATCCGTTTTTTTCTTGTATCTGATAGAGGTCCTAGCTCATCTTCATTTCTGGGCGGAATACCAACCAAAGAAGCAAGCTGATCGGCCAATCCAGGAACAGAACCAACAACACCACCGCCCATCCTGGTTTACCTCTTATCTTAGCGTCATTATAGACCCAAACAAGACTCCAGATTAGCAAACCAAGGATTAAAAGAATGAAAGGCATGATGAGAAAGACAAGAATGAGTTCATTCATCGATAATCCTCCTTCCCGGCTCACCTTTTAAGTCACTTATGAACCAGCTCCCTGTCTGGCTTCTTAATCTCGATAATATCTTCGGATTCAAATATGCTCTCATTTTTGCTTCCACTTATAATTACTGCATTTTAGCTGCGATTATTCATCCCCCTTTTTCAAGAGTGCACTGGAGCATTCGTCTCTCCTTAAAGTGTCTATCAGGGAATTTCAAATATAGGAAAGATTTTAGCCAGCTGGCGGATACTTATATTCCTTAAAATGAAAATTTATTTCTTATCCTTCAATCCAGCCAACCTCTTCTTCGCATCCTCCACCTCAGCAATGCTAGAATCCGCGTCCTTCCAGAGGGAGAGGAATTTTTCGTAATGCTCTATGGCTTTGCTATTTCTGAGAATCCCCCTCCCCCTCAATCACCTATAGCCGCCTAATTCGCTCAGCTGTTTCTTTTCAAATCGTAGAGCAGGGCTTTAGGGGATTTGGCTTACGCTTGGTTCTAATCATTGTACTTAATGTTGTATTGACTGTTTAAATTGCAATTTTCCCCTTATAGAAAAAGTCACAAGAAAATCATTTAGCTCTATTAAAAATTATTTTTTCGGTGGCCACTCGGGCAATTTTTTGAGGTTGTCTTCGAGATGTTTGAATAAAACCATATCTTGTTCATCGGCTCTCATGGGTGTTATCACTATGTACCCTTCCATGTACAAAGCCACATCAGTGTAACTCGGAGGGGAATAACCTCGTCTCGTGGAGCGTTTTAGCTTCCATACTTCCCGTCCCTCTTTTGATGGCTTATCAGATTTTTCAAAAAAATATTTAGTAGCTCCAGTCTCGGCTATCTGGGCAAGACGCACACCCTTAATCTTTGCTGGATGTCTTATCGGGAAGCTAACTGCCAGGAACTGACCTTTCTCTAGGCTGCGAACGACAGGGCTTTGAGCCAGGCGCACCACCCATCGGGTCACAGAGGCCACTGCTTCTGGTATCAACTCAAAAAGGCCTGAGACTGCAATGGCAGGAAAACCAGCAAAGCTGGCCACCCGGGCAGCGCCGATCGTACCCGACCACATCCAGGAATCCCCGATATTTGGCCCCGTATTCACTCCGGATATGACAAGATCAGGTGGATTGTCCTTCATTATTCCGCTCAGAGCGAGCAGTACACAATCAGCGGGATATCCCTTCACTGCATAGGCCATAATTCCTTCTCCTAAATCCCGCTTCTCAACGACGAGAGATCTAGTCTGGTTTGACGATATATAATGACTACTGCCGCTGCGGTTCTTATGGGGAGCAATGACATAGGTTTGGGCAACCTTTGCAAAAGCACGGGCAAGCTCGCCAATCTGGACAGTATCTATGCCATCATCGTTGGTAATCAGGACTCTCCTCGGCCATTGGCCAGAGCTTTCTTTCGTTGTACAATTGCCCCAGAAAAAACTCAGAATACATAGAATGAGTATTCCTGAAAATAGTGTCGCTTTCGCCTTTTTCATCTCTTTCAAACCTCCTTATTATGTAGGCTCATTTTGAATTAAAAAAACCTGGTCAGGCCAGGGCTAGCATCATTTATACCAACGGGAGACCAGGGCTACCTGGCTTCCACTCGCCTCAAACTCTAAAATCACCTAATGGAATTATTTCTCAGCTCCCTTCGGCTTAAGCTCCCAACCGAGTTGCTGCATTACTCCCATATCATTTTATAAGCCACTAATTCCTTATGTCCGTTCTCCTTCTCCTGAATACAGTAAAGAATGTCATTTTTAACAGTGACCCAATCATCCAAAGGTCTATCCAGGCTAAAAATTTCAGCATTAAGAAATAGTTTGAGGCTCAATTGGGAGCAAAGGACACCCTCAGTGTCGAAGACATCAGTTATATACTCTCCTTGATTGTTCCCTGGCTCAAAGGTTACTACATAGAGTCTCCCCAAGTCATCAGCGAACAGATGCTTAAATGGAGGATTATTCTTTGGCATTACTATTTTTTTTCTTATAGTAGATGGCCAAATCTCGTATCTTTTCATAATTTGTTCTCTACTCTCTTCAGAGAATGGAACTGGAGTATATTCTTTCCTAATTTTTCGGATGAGTTGCCCTTCAAAATCATAGACATGGATATCGTATCCTCTCTCCTCTAAGCCTACGAAAATATGCGTATTCGATAAACCAAAAGTGAAAACGAGAGGAGGCTGCTTAAACTGTGTCGCTCTCCCAGGGTTAACCATGCTTGCTCGCCCCAACTCTGCTATTTCCTCGAATTTAGAGTCAATAAGAAAGAGAACAAGACCATAAGAGTTGCCAGACGTATCTATTTCCAACTTTCTAAACAGATAATTGCCATTAGTGAGAAGGAGAAAATACGTCGCGCGTGAAAGATTAGCCTCAAGCTTGGTTTCGCGTATGATGTCCCCATTTCCATTAAATACAAGTAGTTTATTGCTACCATAATCAATGAGAGATACCTCATCATTGAGATTTATCTTCTGATATATAGGATATTGAATTTCACCAGGTCCTTGTCCCTGCCTTACGAAGGATTTGATAAATTCACCAGTCCCATTGAATTTGAGGATAAAATTCCCTTGAGGGCTTAGAGGTTTAAAAATAAATATATCACCTGAAGAGGATACATCAAAACCATATATGTCGGTCAGACCTGATTCAACCAAATCCTCGTTTTCAGTATCGATAGACAAAATTTGACTCAAGACAGGATTTGCCAATTTATTTTGAGATAAAGGAAAGTTCAGAACGACCTCTACCCCATCTTCCATAAACCTTTCTACGTTTGCTTCCTTCTTGCAGCCGAAAGTAAAACAAAGCAGAATGACCAAAGGAATAATTATGAGTAGTTTTTGTCGAGTAGACATCTTAACCTCCTTTTGGTTTAATGCCCCTCACAGAACCGTAC
>CAZSPM010000202.1:0-4817 GCA_964608785.1 uncultured Eubacteriales bacterium | reverse complement strand
GACGTTCCCGAGAGGGACACTCTTTCTCTCCAATATTTAGAAAGAAGCCTGAACAGAAAGGGTGTCCCCACAGGGAACGTCCCCACTGTTTGCCTTCGAGAGACGATTCGTGAAGGCTAAATCTTCAATGTCGCTTCATCCATTTCCGTGTATTTTACGCACAATATTTGGAAGAGAACCAATCAATCAAAGGAAAATTGAACCACCCCCATTTCATGTCACTTTTCATTATAGTAAGAGGTAACGGATGAGCTGGGTAGATGATTACAAAAAAAAGCTAGTCACTGCAGAGGAAGCTGTTTCTGTGATTAATAGTGGCGATCGGACCTATGTCAGTGGAAACGCAGCTACCCCCTATTTCTTGATGAGGGCTTTAGCCTCAAGAAAAGATGAATTAAAAGATGTAGAGCTTTCCCATGTTCTTCTCTTGGGAGAAGATCCTTTTTCCAAACCAGGCATGGAAGGTCATTTTCGCCATAATTCTCTATTTGTCGGTCCGGCGGATAGAAAGGCCATAAATGAAGGGAGAGCCGATTATATTCCGATTTTTCTCCACCAGATTCCAAATCTTTTTTATTCAGGCGAGATGCCTATTGATGTGGCTATGCTGCATCTTTCTCCTCCTGATGAGCATGGATTTATGAGCTATGGTGCTGAAGTCTTAGCCTCTAAAGCTGCTGCAGAAACGGCAAAGACAGTTATTGCCCAGATCAATGAGAAAATGCCTCGCGTTTTAGGGGATTCCTTTATCCACATATCTCGAGTCCATAAGGTCGTTGAAATCTCTGAAGATTTGCCTCAACTCGAGAAGAAACCTTTTAGTGAAGTGGAAAGAAAAATAGGCCATTTCATTGTCGATTTGATTGATGATGGTTCTACTCTTCAATTAGGCATTGGAGGAATCCCGGATGCTGTCCTTTTTGCCTTGAAAGGGAGGAAAGACTTAGGTATCCATACAGAAATGGTATCCGATGGAGTTATGGAAGCCATCGAGGAGGGAATCATCACTGGAGCCAAGAAGACATTTCATCCCTACAAGGTCATTCTGACCTTTATCTTAGGCTCGGAGAAGCTGTATGAATTTGCCGATAATAACCCGGTTTTCGAGGCTCATCCCACTGACTATACAAACCATCCTTTTAATGTATCCCGAAACGATAACATGGTTGCTATTAACTCTGCCATCGAAGTGGATATATCAGGACAGATATGTTCCGATTCTATCGGGACCTATATTTATAGCGGTTTTGGAGGGCAGGTTGACTTCATTCGGGGAGCAGCTCATTCCAAAGGAGGTAAGCCCATCATTGCCCTTCCTTCAAGTGCCAAGGATGGAGAGGTATCCCGTATAGTCCCCTTCCTGAAACGAGGAGCAGGCGTGGTTACGACAAGAGCTGATGTGAAGTATGTCGTCACAGAATACGGTGTTGCCTATCTCCATGGAAAAAATCTCCAGGAGAGAACAAAAGCTCTGATAAATATTGCTCATCCCAAATTCAGGCCAGATTTAACCAAAGAAGCCAAAGAACGGAATCTTTTACGTTAAAAATTAGGCTAAGTCAAATGCATCAATCGGATCTATTTCCAGCAGAAAAAGGTCATATTGGAACAGATGAGTCAGGAAAGGGAGATTATTTCGGTCCCCTTGTAGTCGCTGGGGTCTTCATCCTCGATGAACAGCAAAAGGTTCTTGCTGAATTGGGTGTAAAAGACAGCAAAAGATTTTCTGACAATCGAGTCCGTGAATTCGCAAATCTAATAAAAAAGGGATACAAACATTCGCTTGTTGCCATCGGGCCGGAAAAATATAATGAGCTTTACTCGAAGCTCAGAAATCTTAATAGGATTCTTGCTTGGGCTCACTCCCGGGCAATCGAAAACATACTGGAGCATGTGCATTGTGCTCTGGCAGTCACCGACCAGTTTGGAGATGAAGCGTACGTGCTCAATGCACTGATGAAAAAAGGAAGGAATATTGAACTCATCCAAAGACCGAAAGCAGAAGAAGATTTGGCAGTAGCTGCGGCTTCGATCTTAGCTCGAGCAGAATTCTTGAAGCGTCTCTATTTTCTATCTCAGGATGTAGGGATCGACCTCCCCAAAGGTTCCCCACCTTTTGTTGTAGAGACTGGAGTAAAATTGGTCAAGATGCATGAAGTTCAGATACTGGACAGGGTGGCCAAAAAGCACTTTAAAGTCACAAAACGTATTATAGATGCGTTGTAAATAGCCTGAATTATTCATAAAAAATGCCGATACTTACAATAATAACAATAATATCAGGATATTATCCTGATATTACTGTAAATTCCGATAAATACTTTTCTGAAAAGATTCTTTTTATATTAATCGGCATTTTTTACCCTTCGGGCGAGCCGATCTCACCGCATCTGCTTCGTTGCGGCCCATTCGCAGTGGACGACCACTGCTTCATTGGCCGACGCCTTGCATCTGCAGCAACCTCGACTCGTGAATAATCCAGATTTGTCTGAATTATTAATGATTGAACTTCTAAAAATTATAATCATTGTCATCGCAATTCTCTTTTTAGTGAAGAAGAAATGGGATCTGGGCCTTGTTCTCTTCCTGGGAACTCTGCTGACAGGACTCATTTTTGGTCTTAATTTAAAGATTCTATCACGCAATATGCTGGAAGCACTCATATCCAGAGAAACATTCAATGTTATTGGCATCATCTTGCTCGTGCTTTATCTTGGAAACCTGCTCCGGATAAAAGGCAATTTCAAAAAAATGGTCAATTCTCTTAAAAATTTAGTCCCTGAACCTCGTCTTATTTTGGCCCTTCCTCCTGCGTTTATCGGCCTCCTGCCCATGATCGGAGGCGCATTGATGTCTGCACCGATCGTTGAAGAAGCAGGCAGGCGGTGGAAACTCACGCCAGCCTTGAAGACATTTCTCAATTACTGGTTCAGGCATATCTGGGAATACAGCTGGCCTCTATATATCAATTTGATTATCGCATCAGCCATCCTTCAGATACCCATAAAGAGAATTTCCTATATTCAGTTTCCTTTCACCATTCTGGCTGTCTTGTTGGGCCTTGTCATTCTTTTTGTCCGTGTTCCCCATCTGCCTAAAGAGAGAAACGACCAGAGTCTCCTGAACAACCTTTTCAATCTGTTCTTCAGTATCTGGCCTATTTTGTTAGCCATAATTTTAGTTTTCGTCTTCAAATTTACCCTGCTTCTCTCTCTTGGAGCTGTTGCTCTTTTAACCCAGCTTTTTTTCCGTATGAATATTCAAGAGAGATTTAAGATTATATGGAAGAGCTTCTCAATAAAGATGGTGTTTCTCCTGGCCTCTGTGATGATGTTTAAAAGGATACTGGAGGTTTCTGGGTCACTGAATTCTTTGACCCGTGTTTTCCAGCCAGAAGGGATTTCTGCTTATTTATTGCTTTTTATGGTTCCTTTTTTCCTTGGGCTTTTAACAGGGGTCAATCATGCCTATGTCGGGATTGCTTTTCCCATTCTTCTCCCGATTTTAGGCGAAGGCAATCCCGATATGGTTTTAGTGATGTTTGCTTATGTCAGCGGCTTTGTCGGGATTCTTCTTTCTCCAACTCACTTTTGTCTGGCTCTCACTCTTGACTATTTCAAAGCCAACCTTCGTGATGTTTATAAAATCTTAATCTGGCCCTGCCTTGTTGTTTTCATCGCGGCTTTTCTTGTATTATTATTCTTAAGAATAATATAAACTATTCATAAAAATGCCGATATTGTCTACAATTACAGCAATATCAGGATGTTATCCTGATATTACCGTAAATTCCGATAAATACTTTTTCGAAAAGACTCTTTTTACTTTAATCGGCATTTTTACCCTTCGGGCGAGCCGATTTCGCCGCATCTGCTGCGTTGCGTCCCATTCGCAGTGGAAGACCACAGCATCATGGGCGATCGGAGAGAGCGTGGTGATCTCATCGTGATTCGTCAAGTTCATGAGATTGCCACGTCGCTTTGCTCCTCGCAACGAAGTCTGCAGCAACCTCGACTCGTGAATAGTCTTGGATGTCCATAGCTTTTTTACCAATGAATATAAAAGGAGGTTGAGATGAAAAAGGTGGTATTGGAAGAGTTAACAGAGAAGATCCCCAAGAAATTTACTCCAGTTAGAGTGGCTAATGTTGAAAATTGCGGTGTGAGTTTAGCTTTGATCGATGGTGATTATCCTTTTCACCGTCATAATGGTGATGAATTCTTTGTTGTCTTTAAGGGAGAAGTTGCGATTGACGTTCAAGGAGGAGAATCCATCAGTTTGAAAGAGGGAGAAGGGCTCCTTGTGAAGGAGGGAACGGTCCATCGTTCCAGGTCAAAACAGAAATCATTTGTCTTGGTATTTGAGGCGGTAGACCTGGTCTACTCTATGGAAGAGAAGTAAGTTTAGACGGCTCTCTTTAATTTTAGGTTTCCTATGAGAGATTCAGAAGCAAAAATAAAAGAGACGAAACGTCTCTATTTTGAAGATCCATACCAGGTTGAATTTGAAGCTCAAGTTGTGGAGAGCCTCAACAAAGACCAAAAACCTGCTGTTGTTCTCGATAAAACCTGCTTTTATCCAGAGTCAGGGGGACAGCTTTCTGACCGAGGAACATTAAACGGAATCGAGGTTCTGGGCGTTCTGGAGGAAGATTCAAAGATCCTTCATCTCCTCGATGATGATATCTCTGCCGAGAAAGTAAAGGGGAAGATTGACTGGCTGAGGCGTTTTGATTTCATGCAGCAGCATGCAGGACAGCATATTCTTTCCCAGAGCTTTCATGAACTTCATGAAGCGGGCAGTCTGTTCTCTATCCT
>CAZSPM010000201.1:0-4827 GCA_964608785.1 uncultured Eubacteriales bacterium | reverse complement strand
CCAGCGAATGGGCGACATCTCCCATCTTAAAAGCATCAAAGAGGAGGTACCCAGCCGGGTCAGAGAGGGAGGTTGGGAAGGCTATGAATCAAAGCGGATAGAACGGCATATTGCGACCCATCTTCATGATTATTTTAAAAAGGCATCGAAAATCACGTTTGAGTTTTTCAAGAAAAATAACTTCAATTGGCTTTTCCTGGGATGCAGCGATGAATATTACTCTGATTTCAAGCCGCTCCTCCATCCCTATCTAAAAAAGAAATTAAAAGGTAGAATCAAAGCCAAACCCAACGATTCCCCAGGTCAAGTCCTCAAAGAATCCCTTGAATTAGAAAAAAAGCTGAAAAACAAAGAAGAAGAGGAGATTACTCTAAGCCTTATATCCGAACTTGAGAAGGGTGGACTGGCCACCTCAGGGATAAAGCCAACCCTCAGGAGCCTAAATCGCGGCGAAGTACAGACTCTCGTTATTACCCGCAACTTTTCAAAACAAGGAAGGGTCTGTCCCAAATGTCACTTTCTTTTTGTCGATGAGCTTCGCTGTCCTTCCTGCCGCATAAAGACAGATATAGTAGTGGATGTCATCGATGAAGCCGTTGAAGCCGCCATTGATAAAAATTGCCAAGTAAAACACATCGCTCCTCCTTCAAAACTGAATAGATACGGAAAAGTGGGGGCGTTCCTAAGGTATAAGACATAGAAAATAAAATGAGGCAGGCTACTTTTTCCTCCGGGAATAATATTCTGGATTCCTGTGGAGCTTGTGCCTGCGAAGGCAGGTACAGGAATGACATAATGGAAGAAAGTAGCCTGTTCCCTTTTTTCAAAGGGAAAGGTCCCTACAAAACTATCAGGCGGTTGTGATTTTTTCTTTTTTAAATTTGACCTTATCAAACAGGCTGTAGATGACGGGAACAATAAAAAGTGTCAGGAATGTTGTCGCAAACAATCCACCAACGACTGTGACCGCCATCGGCGCTCTAAACTCCGCCCCTTCTGAAACACTCAGTGCCATAGGCATCATCCCCAGGATTGTCGTGAATGCTGTAATCAAAACAGGACGCAACCGAACAGTGCAAGCTTGAAGGATGGCCTCTTTTTTCTCCACTCCTCTTCGCTTCAACTGGTTGATATAGTCCACCATCACTATACCATTGTTAACGGCAATCCCGCCCAACATGATAAAACCGATCATCACTGGAAGGCTTACCGGTTTACCTGTAAATAGCAAGGCAAGAATTACTCCGATAATAGCAAGGGGAATGGTGAACATGATCACAAAGGGATGGAGAAAGGATTCGAACTGGGAAGCCATGATCATGTAGACCAAGAGTATCGCCAGCGCAAACGCTGCAGCCATGATAATAAAGGCCTCCTGCATCTGTTCGAACTGACCGCCGAATTCTATGAAATACCCAGGCGGAAGCCCTCTCTCGATTTCCGTTATTCTCCCTTTAATGTCTCTCACAACACTTCCTAAATCTCTGCCCGCAATATTCGCAGAAACGGTCACTTCTCTAGCCTGGTTTTCTCTGGTTATTCGGATAGGGCCTTCTCCTTCTGAAATGGATGCGACCTGCTCCAAGCTGACCATATTGTTCAGCGGAGTCATAATAGGAATATTTTTGATATCGTCAAGGCTGTCCCTGAATCTTTCTCTGAATCGGACTCTTATATCGATCTCTTCATTGCCTTCTCGAAAGCGTGTCGCCACCTTGCCCAATGCTGCAGTTTGAATCGAGTTGGCCACCTGGCTCACCATCAATCCCATCCGGGAAGCCTTTTCCCGGTCAATTGTAATGTGATACTCGGGTTTCCCCTCAGCCAAGGAATGAGTGACATCCCTTAAACCTTCCACATCATGGATTCGCGCCACCATGCTATTGGCAATCTCTTTGAGCAGGCTTATTTCTTTTCCGAATATCTTAATTTCAATCGGTGCTTGCGTTCCTGAAAATGCCTGTCCCATGTCAAGGACTTCAAATTTGACGCCTTTCAATTTGGGGAGTTTCGCTCGAATCTTTTCCATGACCTCTTTATCTGATAAATCTCTTTCGCTCTTTTTTACCAATCCCACCCAGACGAGCCCCTCATGAGAACCTGTAGTAGAAAACCCGCCTGCCATATCAGCGGGACTCTCCTCGGCTTGAGAACCGGCTTGAGCGGAAACTGTTTTCACTTCGGGCCGCTCGACCATCAAGTTCTCTACCATACCTACGACCCGGTTTGTCTCATCAAGAGACGTTCCCACAGGCATCTTAACCGAAAGGATGATCATCTCCCTGTCAACAGAAGGCATGAATTCTGTTCCCAGGAAAGGAACAATGGCAAAAGAGAGAATAAGGAGGCCCGTGACCCCTCCGAGCACCCACCATCTTCTCTGAAGAGCGCGATGGAGTATTCTCCTGTAAAAGTCTCTGGCTTTTCCAAACTCCCTTGATACCTTCTTTTTTGTTTCTGTGACCTCATTCTTATTGCTATTTGTCTTGAACAAGATGGAAGCTACCATGGGAACAACTGTGAGAGCCACAAAAAGGGACGCAAGGAGGGAAAAGGCTATGGCTAGAGCCAATCCGCGGGTCAGTTTTCCCGTGATTCCTTGAGCAAATACCATAGGGAAAAAGACAGCAATAGTCGTCAAAGTTGAGGCAGTGATGGCCATTCCTACCTCAGAAGCACCCCTTTTAGAGGCCTCCTCTCGATTCTTCCCTTCTTCAAGATGCCGAAAGATATTTTCAATAACTACGATGGCATTATCGACCAGCATACCAATACCTAACGCCAAGCCCCCAAGAGTCAGCATGTTTATTGTGTAACCCGCAAGGTAGAAGGCGATAAAGGTTGTGATAACAGATAGAGGAATCGCCAGGGCAATGGTAACTGTTGGGCGCCAGTTGCGTAGAAAGACAAAGATAAAAAATATGGCCAGGATTCCACCGACCAATGCATTGTTTCCTGTCCTCCGGATGGTCCGCATGATCATATCTGATTGGTCCATGAAGGGGTAGAATGTTATGTCTGGAGGAAGGGTTTTTTTGATTTTTTCAAGCTCCTCATTGACTGCCTGAGCTGTGGTTACGGTATTGGCTCCAGAACGTTTGCTGATGAAATAGAAGATTCCTTTTTGTCCCTGTATTCGGCC
The DNA here is from genome assembly GCA_964608785.1 of uncultured Eubacteriales bacterium. Lineage (GTDB taxonomy): Bacteria > Acidobacteriota > Aminicenantia > Aminicenantales > Aminicenantaceae. The sequence goes on along the minus strand of CAZSPM010000201.1, from coordinate 1,685 downwards.
CATAAAACGGGCCTCTTTCAAGGTATCTCTGACATCGGCGATATCTGTCAAATACACGGGCTGGCCGGTTTGGGTTGAACCGACGATGGTATTCCTCACATCGTCCAGTGTTTTGAATTCTCCAAGGGTCCTTACTAGGAATTCAGAATGCCTTTCTACGACACGCCCTCCAGGAAGATTCAAGTTCTCCATGCTGAGGGTTACAAGAATCTGGTCCAAGGAAATATTGAAGGATTCAAGGGCGGCCTTATCTATGTCCACCAAGATTTCCCGTGTATCCATTGAAAACACTTGAGCAGATGCCACGCCATCAATCCTTTCTAATCGCGGTGCCACTTCATCCTCTATCAACTCTTTCAACTCAAAAGTGGGCCGGTTGGCTGTTATGCCTCCAAAAATGATAGGGAACTGACCGAGGTTGAATTTAACCACAAGGGGATCGCTCGCCTCTTCAGGAATAAAATTCCGGTAGAGACCGAGCTGGTCTCTGATATCCTGAGCTGCGAAATCAAGATTGGTTCCCCACTCAAATTCAGTCATGATGACCGATGCTCCTTCCATGGTCATTGAAGTGACCTTTTTTACCCGTCCGATAGTGTTTATGATCTGTTCCAATGGTCTTGTGATTGTGTTTTCAATGTCTTCAGAGGAAGCTCCTGTGTAAGTTGTAACGACAGACACTGTGGGAAACTCGATGTCGGGCATAAAATCTAATCCGAGAGTAGTGAAGGAAATTAATCCAAACACAACCAGAATCATGGCCATCATGGCCGTTGTTACTTTTCGATTAACTGAAAATTCTGGTATTTTCATTCTATTACCTCTTTAATGTCTAATTTTGCCCCGTCCTCTAGGCCGTAGTTCCCTTCAACGACAACCAAATCTCCCTCTTTAAGTCCTTGAACAACTTCTATCATGTCTGAATTTTGGAGGCCAAGAGTGACTTCCCTTCTCTCTGCACTATTAGCTTCCCGGACAACAAAGACATACTTCTGTTCGAGGACAGCATTCTGTGGGATGACCAGAGTATCTTCATGGGTACTGACCTCGATTGTCACTTCTCCGAAAGTGTTGGGCCTTAACACAAGACCAGGATTATCTACTGAGACCTCGGCCTTAAATTTCTTGGTCAAAGGATCAGCCGTCAGATTGACCAAGGTTACCTTTCCCTGGAATATTCTATCTGGAAAAGCTGTTACTTTTATAAGCGCAGTCTGTCCCTTCTCAATGAGAACTATATCCTGATACGAAACATCTGTTTCAATCTTTACGCGAGAGAAATCCATCAGCGTCAGAACGCCACTCACAGGGGAGAAACCTCCCATCATGGGATTGATAACATCTCCCACTTCAGCATTCTTTGAGGCAATGACTCCACTGAAGGGCGCCTTCATGAGAGAAACATCCAGGCTGTGCTGAGCCAGATTGAGAGCGGCTCTTGCCTGTTGGAGCTGAGCTTCGGCTGCTTCAAAGGCCAATTTGATTTTTTCATACTGCTGGTCAGAAACAGCCTTCTCCTTGAGCAGACGGTCCATCCTCTCTTTGTTTCGTTCAGCATCTTTGTAATTGGCTTCTGCTACGGCTGATGCGGCCTCTGCCTGCCTAAGCTGGAGGCGAATGGCACGCGTATCCAATTCGGCCAGGAGCTGTCCCTGCTCGTTCACCAGGAGCACGTCTCCTTCGAA
>CAZSPM010000200.1:0-4852 GCA_964608785.1 uncultured Eubacteriales bacterium | reverse complement strand
AATCTTATTTTTATTCATCCCTCCTCTTCTATATTGGGATTTTTCTATTAAATTATCTAAAATACTGCATAAAATGATACATTAATACAAAACTTTGTCTTCGCCTTTTTCTTTTATCATTTCATCAATTTCTATCAAGAGATGCTCCTTTCGGGCGAGAATTGCTTTTATCTCTTTTTCCTTCAGATAGGAACCCACAGCTTTTTTTATGTTATCGAAGTTCAAAGCCTTAATCCTTTCCACAAAAGCCCGGGGAAGTATCCTGAATAACTTGTGTTCCTTGATACCGTTCTTTCCATAGACAAGATTCTTTATGAATTTCTTAGAAGAACGGAAGGCGCGAGAATGATCAATGAGTATCATACGCCAATCCTTGGTGTAGCGGATATTTTCCTGGGTTCGGTCTTCATTGGCGATCAAACTGTCAAAAGCCCTCATTAGATATTTCATTTTTGACCAGTTATCGAGCTTGGAAGGGGGAACCTGTATCTTCTGTTCCATTCTCTCAAGATCGCTCATTTCAAATTTCATCCAAAACTGAAGAGAGCCTTTTTTCCCTTTAAATTCTCTCTCGACTGTGGGAGGAATCATGTTTAATCCTAAAAGCTTATCCATCTCGTAAGCAGCGATTTCATACTGCCATCCCTCAAGGAATCCCTGTTGGACGCCCTTGACCTTCTTCCAAGCACCACTTCCTTCTACTTCGCTTTTTTTTAAGAAGACTCTAATCGGCTTTGTAACTCCCTCTGGTATATCTTCAGATCCTACAATCTCAGCATTTTTGAGGAACTCTTCCCATTTTTCTCTTTTTGCCAGTTCTTCTGGAATGAACTGAGCGATAGATTGAAAATGGAAGCCCAGAAAAACAATGAATAGAAAAAGGATAACGAGTTTATTTCTCATTTTCTTCCCTCCTTGGTGATGGAAACTAGAGTATTATTATTTACTTAGCCTTTCATCAATTGATTCCAGGCCCTTGATAACTTCATTAGATCCCTTTTTAATCGCAGCTAAGATCCCAATTAGTATAACAATAATCACAATTAAAAGAATACCTTCCATTTCTTCTTCTCCTTGGCAAAAATTGAGATGTATAAGTTCTAACAGTTAACTATCGAGAGGCTAGGATTTTATCCTATTCTTTCAATCCAGCCAGCCTCTTCCTGGCATCTACCTCAACAATACCAGGATCAGCATCCTTCCAAAGATCGAGGAATTTCTCGTAATGTTCAATGGCTTTGGTTTTCTTCTTAATTCCCTGAAGGAGCAAGGCGTTTCAGTTCTTCAAACCAGTTGAGGACGACACGTAATTCAGTTACGAGGGCCCCTAAGTCCTCTACACTTTGGGCCATGACGAACCGCTGACCATCAGCTGTGACATCGAAACTTCCGGTGAACCGTCCTTCAAAAAGTCTCTGTGGATCTTTGGCAACGAAGACCGGCTCGGTCTCCACTACGACGCTCATGATCCATCCATCCGGTTGGCGATAGAATAGCTCCGTCCCGTCAGCTGACCAAACAGGAAACGACCCACCCTCAGGCGAGATTTGCCACCTTTTTCCAGGGCCGGGAAACGGTTGCACATAAACCTCACTCCGTCCAGACTCGTTGGAGACGTAGACCAGCCAGTCTCCGTCAGGAGAGAATGCTGCCCGCCCCTCGAGGAATTTAGTGGCGATCACAGATGATATGGAGTGATCAGGTGTGCGGGATAACACCCAGATATCTCCACCGCTCTCGGGATGGATCTCCCTGAAAAGAAGATGCTTGCCGTCCAAGGACCATGAAAGAGGGATCTGAGGATAAGGATCTCTTGCCAGCAGCGGCATCGCCTCGCCACTCCCGTCCGCAAGTTTCCAATAGATATCGATGGACCTGGACCTTGAGGTTGCGAAAGTGATCCGGAAACCGTCGGGAGTCCAGATAGGCCGGTAATTGCGTCCTTCAGCGGTCAGTCGGGTCCGCGTACTCCGCTCCAAATCTAGAATCCAGATGTCCCCCGCCCAATCGAAGGCGAGATGTCGTCCATCTGGCGAGAGGCGGGGTGTCGAATAACTTCCCGGAACCTCTTTGATCGGGGACACCTGTCCCTCGCGATCGACCCACACCAGCGTATTCTTGATAGCCGGATTAATCCCATACACGATCGATCCTGTTTCGGACACTGTAAACTGACTGCTGACTCCGTCAAGAATTTGGATCGGGGAGCCGTTCAATTTCATTCTTTCTAGATCAAAGGGGACGGCCCACAAGCTCCCTTCGTAAGCATATACGAGGTGGCCAGAGCGCAGATAGCGTGCATTGTCGCTGCCTACAAAGAGTTCGCGCTGTTCTCCAGTCGCTGGAGACAAGATGACAATCCTACCACTCCCATCGGATGTGACAATACCGAAGAGAACACCCTTGTCTTTCTCTAGAATCTGCGGCCATTGATGGCCCAGCTCTCCTTTCTCTAAATCTGGCGAAGTCAGCTCTTCGGGCTGACCTCCGTTTGCTGAAACTTGCAGGAGTCCTGATCCAAAAACAGTAAAAATGATAGTGTCATTCCTCCCCCAACTTGCGCCCGTGCCAAGTCTTGCAGCGTCGCAGATCGCCACAGGCATGCCCCCCGTGATGGGAACCTTCCAGAGCTTTCCTTGGGCAAAGAAACCAATCCATTGACCATTGGGGGAGAAGAAAGGTGTACTGGCATCTTCAGTTCCCGGGATGGGGTTGGCTCTGAAACTATCCAGCGCTCGGAGGTAGAGCTTGCGACGAATACTTAGATCACTGCTCCCAGCAACGTAGACCAAGTTTCTTCCATCAGGAGAAATAGCAACGTTTGAGACAAATCCAGTCACGAGGTATTGGTTTCGCGGAAGGATGATCCCCAAGGAAGTGGAGGAGGGCGCATGAAGGCGGAGTGGAGGCTTCAAGATCCAGACCATGACCGCCGTGGCGATAATCGCAAAAACCAATAGACTCCATACTATCAAGGACCGACGTAACATCCAGTGTTGTTTTGCCGCCAGCGAGGACGGCAGCTGCAAGGTCTGTTCCAGAGTATCTTCGATCTCGATCCGGGCATCGGAGATGTGGTGAAGCCGTCTCATCAGGTTCTTTCGTAAACATCGCTGTATAAGAACACGAATCTGTCCCGGAGTGGCCTCGGGTAAAGCATCCCAATCGGGCTCCCGTTCAAGCACCCTAGCGAATGAGTCGGAGATTGTTTCTCCTAAGAAAGCAACCTTACCAGTCAGTGCTTCATAAAGACAACATCCGAATGCCCAGATATCTGCGCGCTTGTCTAGTACCTTCCCTCGGACTTGCTCCGGACTCATGTAGAATGCAGTCCCTAGTATCATACCAGGCTGGGTCATCTGATCTGTTAGAGTCGGGGACTGAGAGAGGTCGGCCGCTTCAGGCTCCTCATGAAAAGCCTTGGCCAGTCCAAAGTCGAGAATTTTTACCTTGCCCTCCGGAGTAATCTTGATGTTTCCCGGTTTAAGGTCCCGGTGGATGATTCCCTTCTCATGGGCCGACTCCAGCCCTTCTGCAATCTGTTGACATACTTCAAGTGCTTCCTCTACTGGTAAAGGTCCTTTCTTCAATCGCTCCGCAAGTGTGTCGCCTTCTACTAGTTCCATTACTAGGCACTGCTGATCATCAGACTTCTCAAGACCATGGATGGTAGCTATGTTGGGGTGGTTGAGCGATGCCAATAGCCTTGCTTCCCTCTCAAAACGCGCCAGTCGCTCCTTATCCAAGGCATATTGTTGAGGAAGAACCTTGATGGCCACCTGACGTTTCAGAGTGGTGTCTTCTGCAAGATAGACTTCTCCCATTCCTCCCTTACCAAGCTCTCTAATGATTTCATATCTATTAGCTAAAGATGTTCCGGGGCTAAACTGTGGAAAGGGCGTTTCGAGTGTTCTTGTAACGGCAGCGGTATCCTTTTGCTGGATTAATTGAGTGCCGCAGTCAGCACAGAAAGTGGCAGTCTCTGGATTATCTGCTTGACATTTAGGGCTCTTCATATGCCATTAGCTCCCCTTGCTAGTGTGGCAAAAACGATAACAAGGAATGAGGCAAGAGTCAATCTTGAGTCTCAGAATCAGTATAAGACATCAGCCTCGCCGTGCTTCTTGATAAGTTTGTCGATTTCCTTGAGTATTAATTCCCTCCTCATAACGACAGCATCGATTTCTTTGTCTGTTAGATATTCTCCGACAATATCTTTTATCAATTCAAAATTCAAGGCCTTCAATTTCTCGACAAAAGCCCGGGGAAGCCTTCTCATGATCTTTGGAGCTTCTTTTTGCTCTTCGGTATAGATAAGTTTTTTAGTGAATTCCTCAGAAGTTTTAAAGCTTCGTGAGTGGTCAATGAGTATCATTCGCCAATCCTTTGTTACCAGGATATTTCCTTGATGTCTGTCTCCGTTGGCAATCAGGTTATCAAATGCCCGCTGCAAATAAATTGCATTATTCCAATAATAGACTTTATCAGATGGAGTTTTGATTTTTTCCCTCGTTTTTCTCCGCAAATCCATCTCAGCAGTTACCCATAATTGGCAGGAACCTCGTTTTCCCTGAAACTCTCTTTCAACAGTGGGAGGAACCATGTTCAGTTCCAAAAATTTATCTAAGCGGTAGGCAGCTATTTCCCATTTCCAGCCTTCAAGATATCCCCTTATCCTGCCCTCTGGATTTTTCCACACAGCATCGCGGCTGATGCCATCCTTTTCAAGGGAAAGTTTCCATGGCACAAACACAGCTTCTCGACTTCCCTGTTGTTTTTCCCCTACAATTTCTGCTGTCTTGAGAAATTCTTCCCATTTTTCCCTTTCTGCAATTTCTTTTGGAGTAAATTG
>CAZSPM010000199.1:0-4859 GCA_964608785.1 uncultured Eubacteriales bacterium | reverse complement strand
CAAAGAAACCTATGGGATAGAGAGAGTTTCTCTTGCCCCCGACACGGCAACTTGCGCCCGTTCTGACGCAGTCTCTTTGCTTGCAGCAGGTTGTTTGCTGAAAGCAGCAGACCTCATCATGGAAGGAAAAATCCAGAACGGCTTTGCTCTAGTAAGGCCGCCCGGACATCATGCTGAAGCAGCACGAGCCATGGGATTCTGCCTTTTCAACAATGTTGCCATAGCCGCCGAGTACTTGATTAAAAAACATGGAGTCAAACGAATCCTGATTGTGGACTGGGACCTTCACCATGGTAATGGGACCCAGCATTCATACTATGACAGAAGCGATATCCTCTACTTTTCCGCACACCAGTTTCCCCATTACCCAGGAACAGGATACTGGAATGAGACAGGACAGGGAAAAGGCGAAGGCTTTACCGTAAATGTCCCTCTCAGACCAGGAAAGGGAGATGGGGATTATCTTTACATTTTCAAAAAAATCCTATCCCCTATTGCGGCCAAATTCAAACCTGAATTCATTCTAGTTTCCGCAGGCTTTGATATCTATCGAGGAGATCCATTGGGGGGAATGGATGTCACGGAGGACGGATTCGGAGCCTTAACCTCTGAACTCCTTGCTTGCGCTCATAAATTTTCTAAAGGAAGAATACTCTTTACATTAGAAGGAGGGTATGACCTTCAAGGGCTTCGAGAGGGAGTCAAACATGTTTTACTCCATCTGAGCCGAGAGGCATCCAAGGCGGCTATTGATGAGAGCATTTCTCCCTACACTGAAGGAGAGCTGGCTCCAGTCTTTGAAACACAAAAGCAATTTTGGAAATTGTAAAATCAAATAAGGGGACTGTCCACTTTTTCGGAAAAAGGGGACAGTCCCCTTTTTTCGTCCCCAGCTAATGCCATCCGTCATCTTTTAAGGACAAAACTTCTCCTGAATTCACCCTTATAAGAGAGAAAATATAAATGGCATGGTATTTGCATAATAATTTAATGTGAAATAAATGGAAGGAGAAGAAAAATGAAAAAAATAGCTGGAATGCTTACCGTTTTTCTCTTCATCCTCTCCACCCTGAGCGCAGAGGAAGCCAAATACACAAACAATTCTTTTGCTCGATTAAGCTATATCACGGGAAACACTTATATACAAAGAGCCGCTGATCTTGGTTATGAAGAAGGTGTTGTGAATATGCCAATCACCGATGGTGACAGACTGGGAACAACCGACGGACGAGCAGAAATCTTCCTAGGGAATCGAAACTACGTCAGGCTGGACAAAAATACAAAAATAGATTTTTTGAACCTCCCCAGAAGCGGATATGACCTCACTCGCATTCGAATCTGGTCAGGGAATGTCTATTTCAATGTAAAATTGATAGAGAAGGAAAAAAATATCGAGATCCATACATCAGATACCTCTCTTTACGTCCTGAGTGAAGGGCTGTATCGAATCGATGTAAGAGAAAGCAGAGAAACTGAAATTTTTGTTTTTCATGGCTTGTTAGAAGCGGCTGGAGAAACAGATTCCGTCCTTATCAAGGATGAGCTTAGACTGGAAGCTATCGAAGGCCGTTTTACCTCCAGGCCGACTCGGTTTTATGCAGTGGCTGAGGATAGTTTCGACAGATGGAACGAACACAGGAATTCTTTAATTACCAAGCGCTATGCCAATCGATATCTGCCAGATGAGCTCGAGGATTATGAATACGAGTTGGGCTCTCAGGGCGAATGGGTCTACCTCAGACCTTACGGTTGGGTTTGGATTCCCGGCAGAGTAGGGCTGAAATGGCGTCCCTATTACTATGGCCGCTGGACTTGGGTTCCTTTGTGCGGCTGGACCTGGGTTCCCTATGAAACATGGGGTTGGTGTGTCTATCACTACGGCAGATGGCAGTGGGACGTTGGACTTGGCTGGTACTGGATTCCATCCCGATTCTGGGGGCCGGCCTGGGTGAGATGGTATAGGGGCTACGATTACTATGCCTGGGCACCTCTGAGCTACTACGGATATCCCGGTGTTGTTATCAACAACGTGTTTTACGGCCGCTACAGAGGTCATGATTATCCTCACTATTCTCATGCCCTCACTGTCGTACACAAAGATCAGCTAAAGGCAAAAAATATCTCCAAGGTTGCACTCAGTAGGGATTCGGTCAAGAAAATAGGAAAATTCAACCTCTCTAATAAACCGCCTGCACTAAAGTCATCAGCCAAAAAGATCTCAGTTGAAAAACTCAAAGGAAATAAGCTGCTCCTCCGGAAAACAAACAGATCCTCTGAAACTGGAGAAGTAAATCGCATAAGTAAAAGTTCGGTCAAGAGTTCATCTATCAGCTCTAAGGCGATCAAAAAAAGTTCGAGTCGGAATAAGGAATCTTCAAAAGAAACCAGGACGAGTTCGAAAAAATCGGTGAAAAAAAGCAAGATCAAGAAGGAAGACTCGGGCACCAAATCAAGAGCAAATCTTACTAAAAAATCCTATGGTTACCCTTCATCGTCGAAAATCATTAAAAGTAGAAACACAGAGAAAGCGAAATCATCAAAGTCCAGTTCCATTCTTGGCAAGGTTCGCAAATATATTTCCGGCGCTAAATCCATAAAAAGCAGTTCATCCCGAAGCTCATCCCGTGGAACTTCTTCAAAAAGTGTGAAATCAGGATCATCATCGAAATCCTCTTCGTCGTCCTCACAAAAATCATCCTCTTCATCTGGTTCATCCCGTAAGGCTTCAAGTTCTGGTAAGGTCAAGAAAAAGAAGTAACTGTGAAGCGAAGCAACTGTACCTCTGATTTCATATAGATAAAGGGGGCAGGCAACACCAAGCAAAACACATCGCCTGTCCCCTCCTCCTTATAGGGAACGTTCCCCATGCTTTTTCTAGCCATGGATTCCTGCACCCGCTTCTGCGGGCACATGCTTGCGCAGGAATGACGTTCTGACAGGAATGACGTTCTAGAAGGATGGCACTTTGGGGCAGGCCCCAATCAAGTTGGGGCAGGCCCCTACTCTCTCTTTTTTTCGGTCTGGTAATAATCGAGAATCTTCATATGATCCTCAAGAGAACAAAATCTGTCTGGCTCAGTTCCTGGAATGAACGACTCCTTCATGATAAAAAGACAAATAGGGGTTGCAAGCAATCCGGTTTTGCGGTCAATTTCTACCCAAGATATATTGGGTGGAACCTCAAATTTTTCTATTTCAAACTCAACACCCTCTTCTTCGGCTTTTTTCTTTTCGTCTGCGATTAATCTTTCAAAAAAATCTTTCCATACGGGAAGTGCAGCCACTGACCCTGATTGCCTATCTCCAATAGGAATTTTCGTATCATGGCCGACCCAAACGCCTGCACAGAGGGAGGGAGAAAATCCCATAAACCAAGCATCTGTATATTCATCAGTGGTGCCTGTTTTTCCGGCCAGCTGTTTATCGATTAACAGAGAGCGCGCAGCAATACCTGATCCTCTCTGTATTACTCCTTGAAGCATGTGGGTCATGATATAGGCGATCTGAGGAGAGATAACTTCCTCTACCTCAACCCTGGTTTCCTCTAAGATATTGCCTTCTTTGTCTTCAATGCGTTCAATAAAGTAGGGTTTCACCCGCATGCCCATATTGGGAAATGTGCTGAAGGCGGAGACAAGCTCTATTAATTTGACTTCGAAAGTCCCGAGAGCCAGAGAGAGATAAGGAAGGATCTGGGAAGTAATGCCGAACTTCTGACAATAATCCACTCCTGTTTGTGGTGATATGGAATCTAAAATTTTTGCTGTCACGATATTTCTCGACTCTTCCAAGCCTTTTCGCAATGTCACTGCCCCTTTGTATTTCCTGTCGTAGTTGGGGGGGGACCAAGGTTCTTCCATCCATTGATCCATGAATTCAGTAGGCTCATCAACAATTATGGTGGCTGGAGTATACCGATTCTCCAAGGCTGCTGTATAGAGAATAGGCTTTATCGCTGAACCCGTCTGCCGCATGGCCTGGGTTGCATTGTTCCATTTGCTTCTCTTAAATGAGTATCCGCCTACCATAGCCTTTATCTGCCCCGTATGAGGCTCGATGGCAAGAAAAGCGCCTTCGAGGATAGGTTCCTGGTCAAGGGAGACATGAAGCTCCTTCTTCTCTACATCAATCTTGTTGATTTTGACGTGAATGACATCTCCCTCTTTTATGAGATTTATAAGATTATCTGTCTTGGTCCAAGCAATATCCTTGTTTGTCAACTTTCCTTCATAATCTTTGACTTTGACAGCGCTCTCCGTCCTCTTTACTGATAAAACTACTGCCTCAATTATCTCATTCTTTCCAAGTGAAGGCCTCCTCCAGCTCTCAAGTAAGGTCTCATCCCTCCCTATGAGGTTTTTAATCTCCCTCTCGCCGATTTCTTCAAGGTTCTCTATCCCTTCCTCAATCAAATTCCTTTTGTCGTCTCTCCAGCCCTGTCTTTTATCCAGCGTCCGCAACCCTTTTAAAAGAGCCTCCTCAGCAAACTTCTGATAGGTAGGATTTAGGGTCGTATAGACTTTTAATCCCTTTGTATATAAGGCCTCAGCGCCATAATTTTTCTCTAAATATTTCCTGGCTTCCTCTTTGAAATAGGCAGCAAATCCAGAATTCTCCCGATGTAAAGGAAGACAGTTGAGTGGCTTTGCCCTGGCTGCTTCGTACTCTTCTTTTGTTATGAATCCTTCCTCAACCATGCGGTTTAGGACATGATTACGGCGACGCAGAGTTCCCTCAGGATTCCTATAAGGAGAATAGAGGTAAGGGCCGCGAAAAATACCTGTAATCAGAGCGGCTTCCTCAATTGTCAACTCTGAAACTTTACTTTCAAAGTACAAGCGGGACGCTGCGTGGAAAAA
>CAZSPM010000198.1:0-4881 GCA_964608785.1 uncultured Eubacteriales bacterium | reverse complement strand
AAACTTGTGGGTAAACTCCATATATATGTCGGAGATATGGATACTTATTATTTGAACAATGCAGTCCGTTTACTCGAAGCTTTTCTAGAGAAAACGAAAAATCCCTATTATGCCGGCGTCGTCGAATACGGAGATGGGGAGCCTCACTGCTGGGGTCCTAGAGGAGCAGATCTCATTAAATTAATGGCAGAACACGTTACAAAAATGCTCCCAAGGATGAAAATACATCTAAATGGAAATACTAATTGGGGTCAGACCTCGGTAACTTTAGTTAGCAATTTGAATTATTAAAGGGAGGTTAGGGAAATGTCTAAGAAACAACTCAGAAATTTTTCATGGGCATTTGTATTGATTTTACTGTTTTTGATGACGACCATTTCTTATCCCCAGGACTATGGAGTCGCAGCGGTCAACGACAGCCATAAAATTTTACCTGAGAGGGAGAGAGCGAGAGTGATGAACCAATGGTTGAAATGGAGGCTGAACAATATCATACCGAAACTGATGAGAAAGGAGGGAATCGATATGTGGCTCGTTATAAACCGCGAATATAACGAAGACCCGGTCTATATGAGCCTGGTTCCTGAACCAGTTATGTATGCTCGGAGAACTTCTATCCTTATTTTCTATGACCGTGGTGAAAAGCTGGGAATAGAGAGGCTATCGGGGAGCTATTACGGTATGGGTGAATGGTATAAATCAACATGGAAAGATAAAAAGAAGACTCAATTCGAAAGCCTGGCCGAAGTCATAAAAAAGTGCGATCCAAAGAAGATTGGAATCAATGTTTCCTCTACATGGGCTTTTGGGGATGGATTAACAGCGAGCCTTAAGGTGAAACTGGAAAAAGCTTTAGGTTCTGAGTACACTTCCAGGTTCGTCTCCGCAGAGAATCTCTGTGTGGGCTGGCTTGAAACCAGAAGCCCTCAAGAGCTGAGTGTATACAGGCATATCGGCGGAATTGCCCACGATATCATTGCTGAGTTTTACTCCAATGAAGTCATTACTCCCGATGTTACCACAACGGATGATGTTGTCTGGTGGATTCGGCAGAAAATTACTGATTTGGGATTGGGAACCTGGTTTCAACCTTCGATTTCGATTCAGAGACAAAAAAAAGAAGCCGCCAAGTATTCTGACAGAAGGATTATACGCAGGGGCGATCTTCTGCACTGCGATGTAGGAATTCTATACCTTGGATTATGCACGGATATGCAGTGGCAGGCTTATGTCTGCAAAATTGGTGAAGAAGATGCCCCAGAAGGAATTAAGAATGCTTTACAAAGGGCGAATAGAGTGGCAGAGGTTTTCATGAATGAGTTTAAAACCGGCAGGACTGGCAATGAGATAACAGATTCAGCAATGAAAAAGGCGAAAGAAGAAGGATTAAGGCCACTTATCTATTCTCACCCTGTTGGATTCAACGGACATGGTGCGGGTTGTCCGATGGATGCCAGGCCACTGGAAAGGGCTCCAGAAGGAGTTAGAGTTCGAATGGAATATCCACTGTATCCCAACACTGTTTACGCGATTGAATTTAGCAGTTCGACCAGCATTCCTGAGTGGGACAACCAGGATGTTAGGATAGGCTACGAGGAGACTGGTGTCTATACGGAGAGTGGCTGCAAATTTATCGATGGCCATCAGATCAAATTATATTTAATTAAATGAAGTGGAGGAGTTTAATTCATCAAACCCACGTTATAATATATTGCGTAGGGGCTTGATTCATCAAGCCCACCTTTTGATTTAAAAGGAGAATGACAGACATGAAAATTTTATGGAATATCGTATTGCTGACTGTGGTATGTGCTGTGGCTTTTTGTGGCTCCAGCGCACAGGATCCTCAAATATTAATCCAGACTGAGCTTGGAGATATTAAAGTTGAGATCTCCGTGAAAAAGGCACCTATCACGGCTTCAAATTTCTTGCGATATGTCGATGAAAATCTTTTCAAAGAGGCTTCCTTTTATAGAGTTGTCACAATGGATAATCAGCCCAATAATGATGTCAAGATTGAGGTTATCCAGGGAGGGTTGAGATTCAAAAAGGCTGAAAAAAGATATCCACCTATTGAGCACGAAACAACAGATACAACTGGCATTCTTCATAAAGATGGTGTTATTTCCATGGCGAGAAACAAGCCGGGAAGCGCCTCCTCTGAATTTTTTATCTGTGTGGGAGACCAGCCAGAGCTGGATTTCGGCGGCAAAAGAAATCCCGACGGACAGGGATTCGCCGCTTTTGGAAAAGTCATTAAGGGGATGGATGTGGTGAGAAAAATACAAACGCAGCCTGCTGAACAACAGATGCTCAATCCGAGGATAAAGATTACTAATATTATCCGGGTCAAATAAAAAAACAATTATCCTGAACTATTCATAAAAAATGCCGATACTTTTCATTATTTCAGCAATATCAGGAAATAATTCTGTTTCCAGAAAGGAGGTCAATCATGAGACAATTCTTTTTTACACTGTATTTTTTTGTTTTAGCTTCTTCCCTTGTTTTTGCGCAGCCGCAGCTTATAACCGAAAAAACTGCGGGTATGGAAAAGTTTCCAGGATATTTCAATTTTTACTGGGACGCAAAGAACGGGAAAATTTGGCTCGAGATTGATAAATTTGATTCAGAGTTTTTGTACCTATGCTCTCTTCCGGCAGGGCTCGGCTCAAACGATATTGGCCTTGACCGGAACCAGTTAGGCAGCACACGGATCGCTAAATTCCATCGTATCGGTCCAAAAGTACTTCTCATCCAGCCGAATTATTCTTTCCGGGCAATCAGTGATAATCCTGATGAGCGAAAGGCTGTCGAAGATGCTTTTGCAAAGTCCGTCATCTGGGGCTTCAAAGTTGAAGCTGAGGAAGATGGGAATGTATTGGTGGATGCCAGTTCCTTATTCTTGCGGGATGCTCACGGTGCTATTGCCAGGCTTAGGAGGGCTAATCAAGGAGATTATAGACTCGATATCACAAGGTCTGCTATCTATCTACCCAACACAAAAAATTTTCCCTACAACACGGAGGTTGAGTCAATTTTAACATTCACTTCCAGTAATCCAGGACGTTTTGTCAGGGGGGTTGCTCCAGATGCGAGTTCCATTACACTTAGGCAGCATCACTCTTTCATCCAGCTTCCCGATGATAACTACAAATCTCGAGTCTATGACCCTCGATCAAATTTCTCTGGAATGACCTATTTAGACTTTGCCACACCAGTTGACGAGCCTATTACGAAGAGATTTACTCGCCGCCATAGACTGCATAAGAAAGATCCCAGTGCGAAAGTTAGTGATCCCGTGGAGCCCATTATTTATTATATTGACCGCGGCGTACCTGAGCCGATTCGTTCGGCACTCGTTGAGGGAGCCAGCTGGTGGAATGAGGCATTTGAAGCCATCGGATACAGAAATGCATTCCAGGCAAAGTTGCTGCCAGAAGGAGCAGACCCGATGGATATCCGATACAATATGGTTAACTGGGTACACCGTTCATCGAGAGGTTGGTCGTATGGTTCTTCAGTCACTGATCCCAGGACTGGTGAGATAATAAAAGGGCACGTGGCCCTTGGCTCCTTGCGGATTCGCCAGGATTTTCTGATAGCACAAGGTTTAATTGCCGACTATGAAGAGGGAAAAGAGGTGTCTTCTGAGATGTTGGAGATGGCGTTGGCAAGAATCAGGCAGCTCTCCTGTCATGAAGTGGGGCATACTCTTGGATTGGGGCACAACTACGCTTCGAGCGTCAATGATAGAGCCTCTGTCATGGACTATCCTCATCCTCTCGTGAAAATCAAAAAAGATGGTTCGCTGGATTTATCGGATGCCTATGACACTGGAGTCGGAGAATGGGACAAGGTCTCGATTGCCTATGGTTATCAAGATTTTCCAGAGGGAGTTGACGAAGAAAAAGAGCTTAAAGCTATATTGGATAGAGCTTTTTCCCGCGGGTTGTATTTCCTGGCTGGTCAGGATGCCCGTTCAGGCAGTGCTCATCCATTAGCTAATGTCTGGGATAACGGCAAGCATCCGGTTGATGAGCTCGAGCGTGTCATGAAAATACGCTCAATTGCACTCAATTCTTTTTCAGAAAATAGAATACGCATGGATGCGCCCATGGCAACACTTGAAGAGGCGCTTGTTCCGGTTTATATGTTTCACAGGTACCAGGTTGAGGCTGCAGCCAGTGTGCTGGGCGGGCTTTATTACTATCATAGGCTGAGGGGGGATGTTCAAAAGAACCCAGAAATTGTTCCAGTCGCAGAGCAGCGCCGTGCTCTGGATGTCCTTCTCGAGACTATCCAACCCGAAAATTTAGCGATAGATGAAAAACTTTTGAGTATTATTCCTCCTCGTCCTCCTGGGTATGAGCAAACTCGCGAACTTTTTCCAGGCTATACAGGCTTGACATTTGATCCGCTAGGGGCTGCAGAAAGCGCTGCCAACTTAACGATTGGGTTGATATTGCGCCCTGAAAGAGCAGCTAGGCTTGTAGAATATCATTCCAGGAACAAAGAAGTTCCCAGCTTAGCTGAAGTCGTGAACAAGCTTGTTTCTTCCACATGGAAATCCTCTGCTCGATCAGATTATCTTGCGGAAATTCAGAGGGTCGTAAATAATGCATTACTGTATAATTTGATGAGGTTAGCTACAGACGAAAGAGCTGCCTCACAAGTACGGGCTATTATCTTCCTGGAGCTTCACGAGTTGAAAAATTGGCTTTCTCAACAGGTAAAGATAAAGCCAGTCAAAGATGAAAGCCAAAGAGCCCATTATTTTTATGGGCTTTCAAAGATCGATTTGTTCTTGAAGAATCCGGAAAAAGCAAAGCTTTCAATCCCCTTACCGCCTCCACCAGGCGCGCCTATCGGAATGTACGA
>CAZSPM010000197.1:0-4893 GCA_964608785.1 uncultured Eubacteriales bacterium | reverse complement strand
CAGTAAGAACAGAAAGTAATACAAGCCTGACCCCATTGTGTTTGTGTAATTTTTATGTTAATTTTTATTTTACTTTTTGAAAATGTGATAAACATTTAATTAGGAGGGCAAGATGAAAACTGCAGACAAATTTGAAGAGCTATCTCCTGATAAGCTGAGGTGGAGGCTTTCCCCAGAAAAAGTCCCGTTCGCCACAAGCGACGAGTGTGAACCCTGCGAAGAAATCATCGGGCAAGATAGAGCACTAAAAGCAATCCAGACGGGTCTGGATATCAAGAGCCTTGGTTATAATATTTTCATAACAGGGATGGTGGGAACAGGTCGAACCACCACTATCAAACAACTTCTAGAAAAAATGGAAAAAGGCGAGGAAACGCCTGATGATATTCTTTATGTGAATAATTTTCGCAATTCTGACGAACCTATTCTGGTAACTCTTCCAGCGGGAAAAGGAAGGCTTTTTAAGGAAGCTATGGAGCACCTCATCGGGATGCTCAAAAACAACATTCCTGATATGCTCAAAAGCAAGTATTATGGGGAAAGAAAGGACAGCATCATAGAAACCCAGCAAAAAAAGCAGAAGGAAATTCTTAAGAATTTCGAGGAGGGTGTCGCTCAAGAAGGATTTTCGGTCATCCAGGTGCAGATGGGTCCTTTTGTCAAGCCTGATCTTGTTCCCATGATAAATGGACAGCCGACTCCTTTCAATAAGTTGGACGCATTAGTCAAAGAAGATAAGCTGCCCAAGGAAAAGCTAGAAGAGCTTAAGAAAAAATACGAGGAATTGACAGGCAAGCTCGAAGAAATCTTCACCCAAATGAAAGAAATCGAAGAAGAAACCCGCCGCATGCTCAAAGAATGGGATGATGAGTCCATTACTCCCATCATCAGAGGAGCCATCAATGAGATAAGAGCCAATTTTTCTTTCCCGAAAATTTCGGATTACCTGAATGACGTTGAAGAAAATCTCATCAAGAACATTGATCTTTTCAAAGGCCAGAAAAAGGAGGAGAAGGAGAAAGAAATCATTGATCCTTTCATCCCATATAGGGTAAACCTACTCATTAATAATTCAGATTTAAAAGGCGCTCCTGTTGTCATGGAGACAAATCCCAACTACATCAACCTCTTCGGTACTATCGAGCTCGCTGCGAGTCGATTTGGCATAATCCAAACCGATTTCACAAATATCAAAGCCGGTTCTTTTCTTAAAGCCAACGGAGGTTATCTCGTCATAAATGCATTAGATGCTATAGTTGAACCCGGTGTTTGGCCAACTCTTAAAAGAACATTGAGGAATCAAAAGTTAGAAATCCAAAATTATGCTTCCCTTTTCCTCATTTCGACGGCCAGACTCAAACCTCAGCCGATCCAATGCAATGTAAAAGTTGTATTGATCGGAGATGCTTATATTTATAATCTGCTCTATCATCTAGATGAAGATTTCAAGAAAATATTCCGGGTCAAAGCTGAATTTGACTCAGAAATGACCAAGGATGAGGAGACAGTCAAAGAATATGCGGCCTTCATAAAGAAAATATGCGACGATGACAAATTGAGTCCTTTTGATAAAGAAGGCATCGCAGCTGTCATAGAATACGGAACCCGGCTTTCAGGAAGACAGAAAAAAATCTCTACACGCTTCCATATTATTGGTGATGTATTACGCGAAGCGAGTTATTGGGCTGCAAAAGACGACAAAGACAGGGTCAGCCGCGAGCATGTGGAAAAAGCCATCCAAGAACGCTTCGAACGGGTCAGCCTGATCGAAGATAAAATCCAAGAGATGATTGAAGAAGGAACCATCATGATCGAAACCGAAGGCAAAGTCATAGGTCAAGTCAACGGGCTATCCGTCTATGCCATGGGAGAATTTGCATTCGGAAAACCCACTCGAATCACGGCCAGTACAGCCGTGGGAAGAGCAGGAGTCATAAACATAGAAAGAGAAGCTGACCTGAGCGGCCGAACACACAATAAAGGAGTTCTCATCCTGGGAGGATACCTGAGGGGGAAATATGCCCAAGATAAGCCTTTTTCTCTCTCCGCAAGCCTCGCCTTTGAACAGTCTTACGCGGGTGTGGAAGGCGATAGTGCATCCTCAACCGAAGTCTATGCCATTCTCTCCAGCCTTTCTAGGCTACCCCTAAGGCAGGACATAGCTGTTACAGGCTCTCTTAACCAGAAAGGAGAAATTCAGCCCATAGGAGGAGTCAACGAAAAAATCGAGGGTTTCTTTGATGTCTGCAAGGCAAAAGGGCCCACTGCTACACAAAGCGTTCTCATCCCTCATCAAAACGTCCAAAACCTAATGCTCCATAGCGATGTGATTGAAGCTGTGAAAGAGGGAAAATTTCACATCTATCCTGTCAAAACCATAGATGAGGGGATCGAAATATTGACAGGAATCAAAGCAGGAGAAAGAAAAGAGGATGGGACATTTGAAGAAGGCACGGTGAACTACCTCGTCGATCAGGAATTGCAAAGGCTGGCTAAAAGCTGGAAAACTTTTGCCGCTCCGAGCGATAAAGAAAAAGAAATTACCTAATCCAATTATTTGGATAAAAAGTAGCCTGTTCCCCTTTTTCCAAAGGGACAGGCCCCTTTTTCCAAAGGAACAAGCCCCTTTTTCTTTTTCATTGGAAACTTTAGTATTTTCGCAATGTATCCTTGTCTTTTAGTAAAAAGAATTTTCTGCCTTTGATTATCCAGGTCTACCAATTGCAAGACCCTGTGCTATTGAAATAATTACCAAAGTTTTCAAAGTCTGACCCCAATGAAAAATCCAATAAAATGGATAAAATCCAAAATATTGGATATATCCGCGGTATGTAAGAAATCTAACTTATTGAAAATAATAATAATATATTATTTCATATATTGGCATGATTTTTGCTGTAGTGTAATTAATACAAAATGAGGTATCGTCAATACAATATTCTGTATACAATCCAAAATGATGGAAAAAATACAAAATCTTTCAAAAGGAGGTGTAATCAGAGGACAATCTTATTAAGGAGGAAAAAGGCGGAGTGTGGAAGAGGTTGAAACTCAATCCCTCACACTCCAGGGCAAGGGTTCTCTCAGCCAACTTTGGCTGGGAGGAAGTTAGGAAATCCTGCAACATCCCTGAAAAAAAGGAGGCGGGATTAAAGAAGGAGAATGAATGATTAAATACAGAAATTTATTCCTTGCTGTTCTTGGTGTCATTCTGATCACAACTTCGCTGTTCACCCAGATTCCCATCAAAGGAAAAATCTTCGGAACCGTTGTCGATGAAGAGGGAAATGCGCTTCCTGGCGTAACAGTAGAAGCCACCAGTCCCAAGCACATTGGTAAGGTTGCGGCGGTGACGGATGTCAATGGAAGATACCGTCTGGTTTCTCTAACTCCAGGAGCCTATACGGTCAGTTTTACGCTCGAGGGTTTCAAGCCTGTGACCAGGCGTGAAATTGTCGTCATGATTAATGCGACAATCACTCTGGATATAATCATGGGGATGGGCGCCATTGAAGAAGAAATCACGGTCGTCGGCCAGTCGCCCCTCATCGATGTCAAGAGTACAACCAAGGGGATGACCATTACCAAAAGGATGTTCGAGATTCTTCCAAAAGGAAGAAACTTCGACACACTGGTTACAGCCGTACCAGGCGTGAATAACGAACCCTGGTTGGGCGGAGTTTCTGTCGACGGTGCTTCCGCTGCTGAGAACATGTACTATGTGGATGGCACGGATATCACGCAGATCGACAGAGGTCGCGCCGGCCAGGACGCTGCTTTCGAATTCGTTGAAGAAGTCCAGATCGTGGCCAGCGGCTACGAGGCAGAGTACGGAGGCGCCTTAGGTGGTGTGGTCAGCGTCATTACCCGCCAGGGAGGAAATGAATACCACGGCGAGCTCATCGGCTACTACAGCGGCTCCAAGCTAACTGGCAAGGAGAGGGACACTCTCCGTCACAATCCCGTACAATTCAATGCAGCGGAATACGTCAATTACCAGGATTTGTACGGAAAAGACGACCGGAACAGATACGAAGTCGGTTTTAGCTTGGGTGGCTACATTCTTAAAGACAGGCTGTGGTTTTTTGGTTCATTTCTCCCTGTAATCAGGACAATTGATAGGTATGTGAAATTCATAGACGCCGCTGGAGATGTGTACGCTGAAGATGATTACAACTATAAATATAACGCTTGGAACTTCCAGGCCAAGTTGACCGCACAGCCATTCGGCTTCATGCGTGTTGGAGCCTCTTTCGTGAACAATTTCGACAAATACAGGGGATCTCTTCCCAGTCGAGCAGGTACCAGTAATTACGACGATCCATTCTGGGCTAAATACGGCTATGACTATCCCAACTGGACGGCATCTGGTTTTGCGGACCTCACCCTTGGAGACAACTTCATGGTCAATATAAGGGGAGGCAAGTTCCGCTACAACAGAACGAATCAGCAGGTTACGGCCGAGACCTACGGAGAGCCCCGTTGGTATCATTACGGTTATGGAACAGATTATTTTGATGGAACTGCGCTGGAAATCCCTGCCGCATACCAGAAACCGAGAGGCTGGCAGAACAGAGGCAGAATCTATGAGTATAAGAAGCTCATAAAATACAAACAGCACGTCGGCGCTGATTTCACGTATTTTGCGTACTTGGGCGGTGAACATGCCTTGAAATTCGGTGTTCAATGGGTGCGCCAGGGAGAAGACACGGATAGGACACTCAATCAAAA
Organism: uncultured Eubacteriales bacterium; assembly: GCA_964608785.1. Taxonomy (GTDB): domain Bacteria; phylum Acidobacteriota; class Aminicenantia; order Aminicenantales; family Aminicenantaceae. The sequence continues at coordinate 162 of CAZSPM010000197.1, read as the reverse complement.
TTTTCCTGATGTCTACTTCTATTGGGGTCGACCCTACATAATCGGCGGTGTAACTTATCCCCAGGGAACCTACGGCAGTTATCAAGTTCGGGGGAGTGAAGTTACCGATGTTTTTGGTGAGTTACTTAGTGTGCACACCGAGCGCTTGAGTGCACTGATTCT
>CAZSPM010000196.1:0-4898 GCA_964608785.1 uncultured Eubacteriales bacterium | reverse complement strand
GCCAATCTATCTATAACTACCTTAAGGACTCCATCATTAACAACACGCTCAAAGCCAAACAAAGGATAAACGAAAAAGAAATCGAGAGCACTTTTGGAGTCAGCACAACGCCAGTCAGAGAGGCTGTGCTAAGGTTAGGAGCCGAGGGATTCGTCACGATCAACTCTCATCGAGAAGCTTTAGTGAGAGAAATTTCTTTTAACGAATTAAATGAGATTTTTCAAGTCTTAGCTCACCTGGACAGCTTAGGCTCGAGCATAGCCATAGATAATATAAGCCCTGAAAACCTTAAAGAGCTTGAGCATTTGACTAAAGAAATGGAAAAGAATTGCCATAGAGATTCCATAGACAAATATATGAAACTCAATGTTGACGTTCATAAAAAAATATGGGAATCCATCCCCAACAAATTTCTTCGATCGATCCTCCACCATATTAACGGACAAATGCTCAGGTACAATTATGCCCGTTTCCATGCCTTCCAAAAAAAACCGGGAGGGCTGGAGAAATCCATGTCCGACCATAAAGAAATACTGAAAGCCCTAAAAAATAAAGATAAAAAGAAGATAAAAAGTCTGACGGCGAAACACTGGGGCTCAATACTCAAACCATCACCTTTTGAAGAGGGATTGAAAGAATATTTAAATAAGAAAAATAGCGAATAAAGGGAGGTGAGAATCATAGCGATAACTATAGAAAAAAATGACTATGAGTGAAGTGCTACATGAATGCAGCACTTCAGGGAATTGGAATTAAACAAGGAGAAGAAAAGGAGGAAAAATGAATAAAAAGTTCTTCAAACTTTCCTTGATTATGCTCCTTGCCTTAGGGCTTACCTCCATTACCTTTGCACAAAGACAGACTGGTTCCATCAGCGGCACAGTCGTGGATGAGGAAGGAAATCCCCTCCCTGGAGCTACCATAACACTCACAGGAACTGGAGTCATGGGCACCAAAAGTTATGTGACTGGAGAGACAGGAAGATTCCGTTTTCCAGCCCTCCTTCCCGGAGGATGTGAAGTCAGAGTCGAGATGCCCGGGTTTAAGACCACAACCAGAAAAGGCCTACTCATCAGCGTCGGAAAAACCACAGAAGTTACCATAACCCTTTCGATAGCGACAATAGAAGAAGAAGTCACGGTTACGGCTGAATCACCGGTGGTTGATGTGGAAACTTCTAAAGTCAGCGTCCATTACGGCACAGATTTTCTGATGAGCATCCCGATGAGCCGGGACCTCTATGGCATCCAGAATTCAATCCCTGGCGCTATATCTGAAGGAAGAGCCTACCGCAGAACCTCATCTATCCTCGGGGGAACAGTCAGGAGCGCGCTCTATCAGTTGGACGGTGTTCCGATGAATGATCCCACCACCTGGTACTCCATGGCCAATATCAATGTCGACGTTTACGAAGAAATCGAGTTCGGGATAGGCTCACTTCCTGCTGAAGTGGGACAGACAGACTCGGTCGTTATTAACATCGTCACAAAGAGCGGCGGCAATAAGTACACTGGAGCCGCGACTGCATACTTCACAAACGATACTTTCGCCCAAGATTTGTTTTCCGCTGAACAGATCGATGCCCTTGAGGTAGATGCCCCGCAAAGATACTCAGATTACAAAGATGGTTCGCTGAGCTTTGGGGGACCCTTTATCAAAGACAGGCTCTGGTTCTTCCTCAACGGCCGACGCCTGACCTATGATCAGGTAAATCCTCAGACACATCACATACGTATGGCGAAAATCGCCGCAGCGGCCCCTTCAGGCACGTTTTCTGAAGCAGAGCTCCAGCACTATGACCTTCGGCACGAGGAGTGGATGGGCTTTGCCAAAATGAGTTTCCAAATCTCCTCGAATATCAGGTATATGGGCATGTTTCACTACAACCATTTATACGAGCCTGTCTACTCAAACAGAACGGGCAACAGCAGGAGTTGGGCTGTCACTGCTATTTGGGATCATGAAAATACCTACACCACCACTCATCAATTTAACTGGGTGCTTGATCAAAACACCTTTATTGATGTCAGAGGAACTTATCTCCATCGCCATTTTCCTATCATGATGCGACCCGAATACGCCAATAATTACACCAACTATGACAGAGAAGAACAAATTTACTTCGGAAACACATGGTACACAGATGACTATGTCCGCACAAAAGCACTGGCTTCCGCTTCGATAACCCGATTCCAGGATGATCTTCTTGGGGCCAGTCATGAATTTAAGTTGGGCGGCGATTTTGAAGACAACACATACTTCAGAGACAGATGCCGCGGCTATGAACAAGGGGACAATCCTTACTATACTTACTGGAGAGACTATGTTAAATACCAGGAGACGGGAGACGATAAGTGGAAATATTACTACTCCACATCCGGAGCACGCGGCCGGCTCAGAATCCGCCCCTATCCCCATTTAGGGGTATGGAAGGCCTATGACAATGTCCGCCGTTTTTCTGCTTACGCCCAGGACAGCATCGTAGCCGGAAAATTGGCTATTAATGTTGGTGTTCGCTTTGATTATGGCTATCTGTATGAACCCGAGCAAACACGACCTGAATTGCTTAACTACAAGGTCGGGCCAGAATTCTTGAATCCTAGTCTTGCCGCACAAGATGTCAACATACTCCTCAAAGCTCTCAACGACCAGTATCACAACGATGATTCCATAGAATTCAATCAAACTTCTGCCCTTGATGCGATAACGACTCCTTATAAAAAAGTCGTCGAATTCACAACTCTCTCGCCTCGAATTGGACTCGTATACGATTTATTCGGAGACGGAAAAACAGCTGTCAAGTTCTCTTTTTCCCGATATCACGAGCCTATCTGGTCGGGTAAATACAACGCTGGCCAGCTATTCGGCGGTTCTATGAGTTGGTACTGGTACGACCTGAACAAAAACGGATACATGGACCTTCCTAAACCCGGCGGCAAATATGGAGCACCTGCCAATTCACAATACTTGGACTCAGATGGCGATCAGTACAGACTGACAAGTTATGATGTCCAAGATCCTAATTTCATGTATTACGTTAAAGACTTAAAGGCTCCTTATATGCACGAATTCATGGCTGGCGTGGAACATGAACTGGTAAAAGATTTCAAGCTCGGCCTCCAGTTTATCTACAAAGTGAACAATAACCTTGTAGAGGACGTGGACCCAAACAATGGCTATGATCCTAACGCCGTGGATGACCAGGGACGCCCCATCTGGATTCCCTATGACTTTGTGGATCCCGGCTGGGATGGAGAATGGGGTACAGCAGATGACAAGCCGATGACCGTGTACGGCCTGGCTGATTACGCCCCCACACAATACTATCACGGCACAAATCCCCCCGAAGCCAAGAGAGAGTATATAGCCGGCGTATTGACCTTCGACAAGAGGATGTCCAACAGATGGCAGTTGAAAGGCTCGATCCTCTATTGCGCCTTTAAAGGTAATGCCAGCCCTGAATACGGACCAACAGAAGGTGAATCCAGCCTGTTTGACAATCCGAATGTGATGATCAACTCCTATGGCCGTGTCGCCTTTGACCGACCTCTCCAGCTCAAGATCATGGGAACATACATGCTTCCCTATGACTTCATCATCACGGCCTATTTACAGGCCCGTTCAGGAGCCGCCTGGGGAAGAACTTTTGATCGCGTCTATTTTCCATCAAGCATGGATGTACAGAGCAGCTATGCCGGCGGAGTCAGGGCTGAGACTATAGGAAGCCTCAGAAATGCGCCCTACACCATGATGGATTTAAGAATGGAAAAAAACTTCTCTTTTGGTGATTATGGAAAGCTGAGTCTCTATCTTGATGTCTTTAACGTCGGAGGAAGAAGCGGAGTCAATGTCAACAGGAATCCTTACGCAAGGGTTTATTACTACAGAGATCCTCCACAGTACAATTTGAGCTCCACATATGGAGATATAACGAGTGTTTACGGAGTTCGTTCTATCCGTTTTGGAATGAGGTATTCTTTCTGATAAGATTTCCTATTTCGAGCAGAGAATATTTTCAAATCGATAAAAAGAGGGAGGGATTCATCCCTCCCTCTGCCCCGTTGAGAATCGCAAACAGCTCGCTGCCAACACTCGGGAGGATAGAGTACTAACTTTTTCCAAGAAATGAGAAGATTACCTCATTGTTATTGCGAGCCCTGGAAGGGCAAAGCAATCGCCTTAACGTAGGGGCTTGATTCATCAAGCCCACCTGCAGCACGAGAAGAGGCTTTTTTAAACGAATAATGAAAAAAAGAAAGAAGAGCCCTTTAAATGTTTTATGTTTAATCTTAATTCTCTGCTTTCATTTGTCCTGCGCCGCATACAAAATTATAAAGCCTTCCTTAAATCCTCAGAGTCAAAAATTTCTGGACATCATTCGTTATATCATTACTCCTCAAGAAGAGAGGATTTTCAGGGAGATGCCGCCTGAGGATAGAGCTGAATTCGTAGCGGATTTCTGGAAAAGGAGAGATCCAACCCCTGAGACCGCAGCAAATGAATTCCGAAGCATGTATTACACTAGACATGCAGTGGCTGACAAAGCCTTCCGAGCAGGAATTCCTGGTTGGATGACAGATAGAGGAAGAATCTTTATCCTTTTAGGTCCCCCAACAGATGTGATCAAGCAAAGCATGGGGAGTGCCACAAAAGAATTCAGTAAAACAAAGAGAGAACTCAGTTCTGACCTGCTTGAAGAGGGAACCAGGACAGAAAGACCGACAGAAATCTGGGTTTACAATCAATACCCGGATTATTTTTCGGGTCCGTTGCGTCTCGTTTTTGTCGACACCGAAAGCACCGGAGACTACAAATTGACCACAGATGTGGAAGTCAAGCCTTTCTCCATGATGAGTTATATACAGAGCGATCCCAACATGGTCAAGTATCAATGGATA
>CAZSPM010000195.1:0-4970 GCA_964608785.1 uncultured Eubacteriales bacterium | reverse complement strand
GAATCCATCAAAAATAAATTTCATTCAAAAGGAGGAAGTCATGAATCGTTTAGTTAAAGCCTATTTCAATCTTGCTTTTTTTGTTTTCCTCATCCTTTCTTTTCTATCTCCGCTTCTTCCTGCACAGCAGAAAATCGACAAAGAATACAGCGCAAAGATTCTCGAGTACACAACAGAAAAATTCTTTCTGACTGAACTCATTGCCCACCTCCCCGATTCTGAGAATGTTCCTACTCCCAAGGATATTTTGGGAAATGTGATTGGCGCTCCGAACATCCTCCATTATACCGCCGATATTAACAGATACATGAAAGCTGTAGCCGAAGCCAGTCCCCGTGTTTTGGCTTTTTCCATCGGCCAAAGTGATGAAGGGAAGGAGATGATTACTATAGCTGTTTCGGACGAGAAAAACATCCAGAGGCTGGAAAGATTAAAAGAAATTTTAAATCTTCTAGCCGACCCACGAAAAATAGAGAAGCGAGAGGCAAAAAAATTATTAGCTGAGGGGGTTCCCATATACTGGATAACAGGTGCCTTGCACTCCCCGGAGACAGGGTCCCCGGAAATGCTGATGGAACTCGCTTACCGCCTGGCTGTGGATGAAACAGAATTTTTCCAGTCCATCCGAAAAAATCTCACCGTGCTCATAACCCCTGTCCTCGAGGTAGATGGAAGGGACCGCTATGTCGATACATATCGTTACAAAAAGGAACACAAAGATAAAAAAACTCTTCCCCTAGTTTATTGGGGAAATTACGTGTCCCACGATAACAACCGCGATGCCATAGGTCTGGCCCTTAAACTTTCCGAGAATCTATTAAAGACTTACTTCGAATGGCATCCAACGATCATGCACGATCTGCATGAATCTGTACCCTATCTGTACACATCGACTGGAACAGGCCCTTATAATGCATGGCTCGACCCCATAACTATCAATGAGTGGCAGGAGCTAGCCTATGTGGAAATATCAGAGATGACCAAGCGCGGAGTGCCAGGAGTATGGACTCATGGTTTTTTCGATGGCTGGTCACCAAGCTATGGCTTTTATATCGCTATGTTTCATAATTCCACCGGCCGCTTTTATGAGACTTTTGGCGGAACTGGGGCAGACACTCTGGTACGGAGTGTGGGGGCTCAATCCCAGAGAGCCTGGTACAGGCCCAATCCTCCTCTTAAAAATGTCAAGTGGTCCATACGAAACAACATCAACCTCCAGCAAAGTGCGTTGCTTTTTGCCCTTAGGCATGTTGCTGAAAACAAAACGAGATTTCTTAAAGATTTTTATCTCAAAAGCAATCGCTCTGTGGCCAAAGCAAAGACTGAAGGCCCTGCAGCATGGCTGATTCCTGCTGAGGCAAAACGACCATTGGCTGAAGCCACGCTCGTGAATCTCTTGCGCAAACACGGTGTAGAAATCCACAGAGCAAAGAAGGAATTTTCCATCAAGAAAGAAAAGTATCCTGCCAGAAGCTATATTATCCGCATGGACCAGCCATACAGTCGTTGTGCGGACCTGCTTCTTGATACCCAATATTACAATCCCAACGACCCCCGCCCCTACGACGATACAGGATGGACACTTGGCGCCCTTCACAATGTTAAGACAATCCGGATCTTGGACCAAAAGGTTCTGGATGTTCCCATGGATCTTCTCACAGAAGATGTCAAAGTCGAGGGTCAGGTGATCAATCCAAACAAAGCGGTTGCTTTCCTCATCAACCATAACGCTGAAAATGCTTTGATGAAATTCCGCTTCGAGCTCAAGGAGATTAAAATACTGGCTGCCGAACAAAGCTTCACGGTAGGAGATAAGAAGTTCAACGCAGGAACCTTTATCCTGCCCGTAGCCGAAAATCCTCCCGATACTCTCCCACTACTGAAAAAAGTTGTGAAAAAACTCGGACTCGCAGCTTACGGCGTCAAAGAGTTGCCTAACATTAAAACCCACGAACTGACTGTTCCCCGTATCGCCATTCTTCACACTTGGATATTTACGCAGAACGAGGGGTGGTTCCGTCTTGCTTTTGAAAAATTAGGAATCCCCTATTTTTATATCTCCCTTCAAGACATCAGGGATACAGAGAACCTAAGAAGCAAATACGATGTGATCATTTTCCCTCCAGTCATGTTCGGTAAAGCCCAGAGATTAGTCAACGGCATTAGCGGTGATTCTCCAATTCCCTGGAAAAAATCCGATAAATATCCAAATCTAGGCGGCCCTGACTCCAGAGACGACATCCGTGGCGGAATGGGTCTCGAAGGAGTTCTCCATCTCCGCCGATTCATCGAGAAGGGAGGACTTTTCATTCCGATCACATCGAATGTCAAGCTTCCTATTGATTATGGATTGGTGGAAAGTGTTGACGTTGTAAAGACCAAAAAACTCAAAACTGCAGGTGGAGTCTTTCGGGCAAGGATAATAGACCCGCGGAGTCCCATTTCCTACGGATACGGCCGCACCCTTGGAGTCCATTTCAACGGATCGCCTGTCTTAGAAACCGGGATGAAAGCCGCCACTGGGGGTTTAGATATAATGGCCATGCTTTCAGGAGAGGCAGCAGGACGAGCCAGTGGCCGGGGAGGCCTCAAAGACCCTGATGTCATCCAGGGGCGGCCTTATAAGGCGCCCAAAATAAGAGGAGCAGGAGCAGGAATTCCTCCAGAGTTCCGTGACATGGCGAACCTCTTCATGCCTCCTGATCTGATGACAATCAGGGTTATTCTCCGTTTTGCGCAGAAGCAAAAACTTTTAATCAGCGGCATGCTCGCTGGAGGAGAAGAACTTCAAAATAGGGCTGCTGTGGTTGATATTCCCTTGGGAAAAGGTCATATCCTTCTCTTTGCCATCAATCCCATGTGGCGCTATGAAACTCATGGAAGTTTCTTTTTGCTCTTTAATGCTGCTTTAAATTATAATAGTCTTGATGTTGGACGGCCAAAGGCCGCAACGAAGAAATGAAAACAAAAACTTAAAAAGGAGGAATTAATGAAAAGATATTTTTCCCTTTGTCTTTTGGCCCTTTTTCTACTAGGCCTTGTTACTTCTCCAGGACTCAGCCAGAAAGCTTCGGACATCCTCGAAAAAATGATCGAAGCTCAAGGTGGAAGAAAAGTCCTGGAAGGCATCAAAGACACGACCATGTCCGGCACCTTTGATATGACGATGATGGGCATGAGCGGTTCCTTAACCATGTACCAAAAAGAACCCAACAAAACGCGTATGGATGGAGAAGTTATGGGTATGGTAATTACTCAAGCATTTGATGGGGAAACAGGGTGGACGATCAATCCTCAAACTGGAGGCGTTGAGGATCTTTCTGAAATAGCCACAGAATATGCCAAAAGGGAAGCTCTCGGCAATGAAGCCTTGCTTAATCCTAAAAAACACGGCATCACCTATACCTATAAGGGCACGGAAAAAATCGAAGAAAAAGATTATCTCGTTTTAGAGCAGGCCTTTGCAGATGGCTATAAATCAAGTATTTATGTTGATCCCAAGACTTATCTCGTCTATAAAACTAAAGGCCTTTCTCTAAACCAAATGGAGGTCGAAGTTAATACAGAAACCGTCGTGTCTGACTACAAAAAAGTCAACGGTGTGATGGTTCCTCATGCGATTACAATCTTTCAGGAAGGCGATGAGTTCTTGACAATAACCGTTACAGAGGTGAGCTTCAACACAGGCTTGGAAGACTCTTTTTTCAAGAAAAGCGAATAAATCTTTCAGTACATAATAAGGGTATTTGGGGATAGATGAAGGAATGGCGTGAAAAATCTGAAAGGGAGCTAAGACATCCCCAAATACCATAATCCCCTACATTTCTGCTTCTTCGAGTACCCTGTAGGCAAGCTTAAGGGCCTGGAGTCCCTCTTCTCCACTTACCTTTCTCGTTTTTCCGTCTCTGGAACACTTTAAAAAGTTTTGGAGTTCTTTTTTTAAGGGCTCTTCTTTTTTTATTTTTAAGGTTTTTACGTCCTGTTGTCGACCATCTAAAGGAAAAACCTTGGTCTCTTGGTCAATATAATCGATGGAATAGTAAGAGGTTGGCTCGAATATCCTAAGTTTCCTCACTTTTCCCTGGTGGACCCGACTGGCAGTGAGGGTGGCCACACAACCCGACTCGAATTCTAGCCGAGCATTGGCTATATCAATTTTCTCTGAAAGGACGTGAATTCCTGAAGATTTGATAGTTTTCACTTCATTCTTGATTAAAGATAGGATGATATCCAGGTCATGAATCATCAGATCCAGTACAACATCGATATCCAATGACCGAGCTGAGAAAGAACCAAGCCTCTGGACTTCTATAAACCTTGGCTCAGAAATCAGATTCTCAATGGCTTCCACAGCCGGGTTGAACCTTTCAAGGTGTCCGACTTGAAGGACAAGCCCATTCTTTTCTGTTTTAGTAACCAGTTGTTCGGCTTGGTCAATGGTCTCAGTTATTGGTTTCTCTACTAAAACAGATTTTCCCTCGCTCAACAATTTCATAGAGATAGAGAAATGCTCAGATGTCGGGGTCGCCACTATACCCACATCGATCTCATCCAGCATATCTTCAAAATTTTCATAGTACTTAACCCCATGACGATTACCGATCACCATCGCTTTTTTCAAATCGATATCTGCTACTCCCTTAAGCTCTGCCTCCTCTAGGTAGGATAAGATTCTGGCGTGGTTTGTTCCTAAATACCCGACTCCGATTATTCCCACTCTCACTTTATCCATTTCTCTTTCCCCAAAACAAAATTTGACTCCTCGGAACACAAACGCATCTTTGGGACACAATACTTGATCGCAGATAACGCTTAACAGTGGACCTCGCCCACATTTTATCAAAAGATCTTAAGAGTGTATCAATAGTCGGCTCAGTCACAATTAATCCCGCTTATAATATTATATATATAAAAAGGCGATTGTCGAGCCATTAATTAATCCGAATGTCAAATGTTGAGACGCGACCCCT
>CAZSPM010000194.1:0-4988 GCA_964608785.1 uncultured Eubacteriales bacterium | reverse complement strand
TCGCCTGAAGGGTAAAAAATGCCGATGAATATAAAGAATTTTTTCTTGAGAAAGAACATATCAGAGTTTACAGCAATATCAGGATAACTTCCTGATATTGCTGAAATAATAAAAAGCATCAGCATTTTTTATGAATAATTCAGGCTAATTGAGAAGCCGCTCTTTCTGTCCTCAATTGATAACACATGTAAGATTTATCGACAAGAATTACAAAAGAGAGAATGGAACATGGAATAAATTTGACTCTACAATATCTCAATGCTATATTCTCAATCCCGGAGTGAAATTTGAAAGTTTCAGCCAAGAAGAAATAAGATGCAGGGTAGAATAAGAAAAATTCTTCTTATAATTCTCCTTGCCCAATTTCTCTATTCCTGCTCAGCTAAAAAACAGCAAACTCTAACCGAAAGGCTCGACCAATTCTTTCAGAAGAGCGAAGTCACTATCGCTGTCACAGACTCTGGATTGGGTGGTCTCTCTGTTATGGCCGACGCGGCAGAGAGAATGAGAGAAGCAAAAATATTTCAAGAGGTCAACCTTGTTTTTTTCCAGGAGTTCCCCCAAAAATTATGGATCGAAGAGATGCAGCTGATTATTCTCTTCAACCCAGTGGTGAAAAAAGCCCTGTAAGCCCTTCTGACGACCGAAAAGGTACTCACGAATCCCATCGGCTAGGGCATAGAAGTGAAAATCCGGTATCCCGAATAATCGCCTTGCAGCCCCCATAACATGCCGCGCTAACACTCTCAGCTTCGTCCTCAACCCCATATACACCATCGCAAAATACGATACAGCCGTCAGTATTGCCATCATATTCTGAAGACGATGATAAGTCAGAAGACGAATATCTTCTACCTGGTAGCATTGTTTCATGAAACGGATCGTCTCTTCGATTCGCCATCGTGTCAGATATGATTCGATGATTCGCCATATACTCTTGCGACTCCTGGTGACCCGAAGCTCGGTTAACAGCATCATCGGCTCCTGCCCAAAACCTCGGACAACCACGAAAGTCAAAGGTTCTGGTCTCCCAGGAAGTTTGACAAAACGAGCGCCAAATTGCAGATCATAGATCGTCTCTTTTCCTTTCTCTTGTTTAACAATCCGTTCCGCATAGGGCAGAGGACAGGTCATCGCCAACTCGAGGTCTGAATGCGCTTTTCCTCTGTAAATCAGATCTCTTGTTTTCTTCAGCCGAACAATGAATGAGAGTTGATTGTTGAGCAGATAGTCGAAAATATAGTCCCGGTCTCCCCCTCGGTCTAAAACCCATATCCCTTTCTTTTCTGTTGCTTGAGAGACCTTGTTTATCGCTCGACGAATCTCTGTGTTTTCACTTCGAAAATCAGGACTCTTCTGGGAATAAAGAGATCCATAAAGAGGGACAAGTGAGGTCTTTCCCACTTCTGCTCCGACAACCGAAATGGTCCAATACCCGTTGGCCAAAGTCTTCTCGCTTCCATCTCGAACCAGAGCCAAGTGTTCCATCCTCCGTGCATACTTCTTCTTAATATCAGAGATATCCATGATCAACAGAGTTTTCTTCTCCACCCGCGGCGCTCCCATCCGAGAGAGTCCATTGAGAACTTTCCTGCCCACCTCCTTTCGTCCCAACTGCCGACACAGCCGATAGTGAGTCTTCTTCAGAGGTATCTTCTCCCCCAGAGCACGGGCAATCTCTGTCAAATGAACCGACTGACGGGCTTGAATCCCATAAATGACTTCAGCCAAAAAACGGCGAGCAACCTTGGGCCAACCTGCAGAAAGTTCCCCCGAAAATTTGATAATTTGTTCTCGCACTTTTGAAGCAGTTCTGGCATAATGCATATGGGGCCTCCTCTGGTAAAGTTAACTTATGCAAGCTTGCGGGCTTGGCATCATGAGGCCCCCATTTTAGTCCAAAAGCACAAAAAGTTCCCCCATTTTTTATGATTCCACTTTGAATCTTACGTAATTACCTGATAAAGAATAATTTAGGGTTTTTTAAGGCCTGTTTTTGGGGGAACTCCTGTGTTTTTTTCAATGCTCTCTTCTCCAATGAGAGGGGGTACAATAGCTTAAGAACCCGCGAAGAAAAAATCCGAATCTTCGACAGTGCCCTCAAGAGTTTGGACAAAATATTTCACCCTGACTTGATTCTTATCGGCTGTAATACACTTTCAATAATCTATGAGGATACATCCTTTTCTCAACAGACAGGCATTCCGGTTGTCGGTATCATCGAGGCCGGAGTGGAGCTCATCGCTCAAAATCTCAATGCTTCTCCTGATTCCAAAGTCATTATTTTCGCCACTCAAACAACAGTCAGTGAGGACGCTCATAAAAAGAAACTTGAGGAGATAGGGATTCACTCTGAAAGAATTATCCTCCAAGCCTGTCCTGAATTGGCCAATTATATAGAAAAAGGATGGGACAGCGATGAGACAGAGATGTTGATATCCGCCTATGTCGATGAGGCACTTCTGAGTGTCCAAAATATTCAGGGGCCGCTTTATGTGAGTCTCAACTGTACTCATTATGGTTATTCTCTCGATCTATGGAGAAAGGCCTTTAAATACAATAGAATAGAGCCTCATGCCTTTCTCGATCCGAATTCAAAGATGTCAGATTTTCTCTTTGAGTCGAAGAGATGGAATCGCTTCAAAAACACTGAAATTTCATCTCAAGTAATCTCAATGGTCAAAATCAGCCAAGAAAGAATGAATTCAATCGGAAAGTGGTTGAATGAAATCTCCCCCCAAACAGCTGAAGCACTGTTCAACTACGATTTAAGAGGGAATCTTTTTGAATGGAAAGATTATATGATTTCTGAGGAAAAAAGCCCAGCCGCTAAATAATAACTTCCTTTTTTCCCTGGATTACCTCTCCTATTATCCACGCTTTCTGACCCATTTTTTCAAAAAGTGTAAGCGCTCGATGAGCACTCCGTATATCAACTATCAAAGCCATCCCGATTCCCATGTTGAATGTCCTGAACATCTCTTTTTCATCGATATGACATCTCTCTTGAATCGTTCGAAAAATCCGATGGGCTGGCCAGGAAGCCTTCTCGATTTTTACTGCTAGTCCATCAGGCAAAACTCGTGGGATATTCTCATAAAAGCCTCCTCCCGTGATATGGGCCATAGCTTTTATCTGAACGTTTTTCAAGATCCGGAGAATAGTCCTGGCATAAATTCTGGTTGGTTTGAGAAGTTCTTGACCGAGCTTCCCTTTCAACTCCTTCTGGCTGAATATCTTTCGAATCAATGAAAAGCCATTACTGTGAACGCCGCTTGAGGCAAGCCCGATGACCTTATCTCCCTTCTTGCAGCGACGGCCGTCAATGACTTTCTCCCGACTGACTACCCCAACGCAAAACCCTGCAACATCGAGCTTGTCTTTGGCATACATTCCCGGAAGCTCGGCTGTCTCCCCACCAATCAGAGCACAACCTGCCTCTCGACAGCCCTTCGCTATCCCTTTCATCAGCTCGAAAAATTTTGCCTTATCCAGCTTTCCGCAAGCAATATAATCGAGAAAAAAAAGCGGCTCAGCTCCCGTAACTACAACATCATCCACGCACATGGCGACTAAATCCTTCCCAATCGTGTCATATCTATTCTGTAGATCTGCTACCATGAGCTTTGTGCCCACACCATCTGTTGCAGACACAAGAACAGGTCTCTTTATTCCTTTGAGCCGGGGCACAAAGAGACCGCTAAAGCCTCCCAATTTCCCGAGAACTTCAGGACGGCCGGTCTTTTTCAGCAGGGGTTTAATCTTTTTAACAAAATCATCGGCTTTATCGATATCGACGCCCGCTTTTTTGTAGGTCATGGCTGACATCATCTCTCTCCGCAAGAAGTTAAGATTAAGATGTTTTATATCACCGCTCCCCGCTCAAGTCAATCTATGGATAATCTCGCCATCCCCCAGTTTTAGGATGAACACCCAAGTTCGAGAAGCTACAGGCGTATCAGAATAGAATAAGAAACATACTAATATCGTCGATTATTGCAGTTAAGACTTTTGATCAATCAGATGACGCCCGATTGAAACAGATAAAATCTTCATCTTTTTAATTGCAAGGGGGATTTTATAATTGATACGCGATGAATGGAGAGGAGAGTAGGTTCAGATTCTTCCTCCTGAGATTCTTTACCGCCTCTAACCAGAAAGAGACGGCAGAAATACCTGTCCCTCTCGCATCCTCATCAAGCAATCTGCTAAAACACTCATCAGATTGGTTCGGTTCAGAAGGAAAGAATCTGTCACAGCTATCAAGGCAATAGATAACACACTCAATGTTCGGCGGGTACCGTGTCTCTTCTTCCTGCGTAGAATCTCCAAGTGTTTGCGAAGTTGGTTTCCTAATTGACTGCTCCCCAAGGCAAGGAGCAATATATATCCGATAGCCAAAGCAGCCAAAAGACGACTCAAACGCTGAGTCCTTCGGACCTTCAGCCGAAGCCCCCTTACCCCAAGCCAAGATTTAAAATCTCTGAAACTCACCTCTATTCTCATCCTTGCCCGATACCAGCTGAGGATCATATCCGTAGGTAAAAGATCTTCAGAGTCAGGAGGGACCAGTAGGAACCAGGGCTCTTTGAATCTGCGCTCCCTGCGGACAATCACATCCCCCCTCTCTTTAATTATCCCATGATAAAGCACGTTCCGGTAACGGCGGGCTACTCCCTGGCGGTGGGGAAGCCTCCCTAAGCCCACTCGCCTGAGCGTGCCCTGCTCCTGATACTGCACCGTTACCTGTGATCGTCCTCGAATAATATAAAGCCACTTCTCCTGGCGACAATCCACCAACAGAGTGGCTCGCCCATACCCCCGATCCATAATCCAGACCACTTGTCGACCTTTAGGAGCAGCTTCTGCCAGCTTCTTCAGGAATTCCTTCTCTAAGATGTTTTGGCTGGTTTTCAGCTCTCTGTATTCAAATGTAGCCATGGCTAAAGGAATACTTCTCCCCTCAACCGGATAGCTCCCCGTAATAA
>CAZSPM010000193.1:0-4989 GCA_964608785.1 uncultured Eubacteriales bacterium | reverse complement strand
ATTTAGAATAGAATTATTAGATATAGTGTCTGACACTAAAAACTGCATAGAGAAATGTTGCAAAATAGCAGATGAGGCACGAAGCCTTGGAGCTGAAGCAATCCTATCTCCTTCGGTGGCAAATCCAGAGGGTAAAAATTTCAATATTTATCCCGATAAGCTCCTAAAAAACTCATATATAAAACGGATTAAAACAGAAAACCTTATTTGAGTTACTAAAATGGCGAAAGAATATAGTTACACTGTTTTAATCGAGAAAGATGTTGAATCTGGTGATTATACTGCTTATGCTCCGGCTTTTGACGGATGTGTCGTCCAAATGAAAACTTATGATGAAGCATTGGCAGAGATAAAAGAAGTATTGAAAGATTTCATTCAAGATTAATTAAATTCATTCCGCCTTTTAATTATCTCGAGTATTTCGCTTCTTGTTTCAGACTTTACTCAAGCGATTCATCGTTTTTACCTTTCTGTAGGACAAACACCGACAAATAAACAAGCCTTAACCCTACAAATAAATCAGATTAACCCTGATACCCATACCACTTCTCTATATGTACAGTAAACAAGCATCCAATGATGAGTGGGATAAAATCTATACAAGAAAAGGGAGTCTAATCATGAAAGTCTTTATTGTGGAAGATTCTACAGTTGTGTGTGAACGGCTAATTAGCATGTTATCTGAAATACCAGATATAGAAATAGCCGGCCTGGCACACAACGCACAGGAAGGCATAGAATCCATACAAAAATGCAAACCAGATGTAGCAATAATAGACATCCGGATGCCTGGTGGAAACGGGATCGATGTGCTCAAACATCTTAAGAAAATCAAGCCCGCTCCTCTGAAAATAATACTCACCAATTATCCCTATCCTCAGTACAGGAAGAAATGCATGGATGCAGGCGCTGATTACTTTTTTGATAAATCCAGTGAATTCGGTAAGGTCATTGAGGTGCTTAAAAAGTTGATTCAGGAATCTAAAGCTAAAGGAAATAAGGATGAATAAATGGGGTCGCGTCTCAACATTTGACATTCAGCGATTTAGAAAAATTATAAATTGGCTTAAAAAAATTATGACAGAAATAAGAAAGCAATACTTTTCTGAAATGAAATTTAAAGGAGAAATGTCAAATGTTGAGACGCGACCCCTTATTCCACTCTCTTTCGGGAGAATTTAAAATGGCAAATAAAGGCAAAACAAGAGCGCAACTCCTCGGGGAATTATCAAAACAGTGCCGACAAATTGCCAAATTAGAAAAATTAGAGACCAAGCACAAGGATATCGAAGCTAAACTGGAAAGATATAAAACACTCATGAATACAGCAAACGCTATCATTTTAGCGCATGACGATGAGTGGAAAGTAACATTCATGAATCCTTACGCATGCAAAGTATTGGGTTATAAAAAAGGTGAGATGATTGGCAAAGATATAAGACAAATGCTCGAAAAGGACGAATACAAAAAGGCTGAACCTGTGAGGAAGAAGGTCACTATTGATCCCAATATGAGTGTGGAGGGCTTTGAGCAGTATTACTGGAAAAAGGATAAGAAAGAAAGGGTTTTGATTTCTTGGAATGTTACAGCGGTAAAAGATGCTGATGGAAAGGCGATGGGAATTCAAGGAGTTGGACAGGATATCACCGAACGCAAGAAACTGGAAGACAGCCTTCGCAAGAACGAAAAACAAGCTTCAGCTGCAATCGAAGCAGTCAAAGCCCTCACATTCAGCTACGATATTGCCACTGGAAAAATCACATGGGGGGGCTCCATCAAACAGATCACCGGCTATGCGCCCAAAGAATTCGCCAAGGTAGATATTCAGGCCTGGGCGGATAGAATTCATCCCGATGACAGAGATGAAACTCTTTCAATTCTCCAAGAAGCCATGAAGAAAGATAGAGCCACGGCTGAATACCGTTTCAAAACCAAGGAAGGCTACGTTACACTCTCTTCCATCAGTCTCACGGAGAAGCAGAACGGCAAGCCTATTCGCCTTGTGGGTATTTTACAAGACATCACTGAACGCAAGAAGGCGGAGGAGGAACTCAGAAAACATCGTGATAATCTCGAGGAACTTGTGGAGGAGCACACTGCAGCACTGCGCGAGAGTGAAGATAGATTGCGACTTATGATTGGGAACTCCCTCGATGTAATCTTCAGGATTGAACTGGACAAGGGATATACATTCATGAGCCCTTCCATTGAAGGCCTCCTGGGTTATCGTCCCCAAGATTATTATAACGATCCAGAATACTGGCGAAAGATTACATATCCCGATGATATTGCCAAGGTAGAGGATATGTTCGCCGATACTCTAAAGGGAAAGGAGCCACCCTCACCATGGGAACTGCGGCAGTATGATAAAGATGGTAATCTGCTCTATCTCGAGTTTACTTTAATTGCCATCCGGGATGGTGCAGACAAAATTATTGCCCTAGAAGGCGTTGCACGCGATATCACCGAGCGCAAGCAGACGGAGGAGGCGGTTGAGAAGGAGAGGCAAAGAATGCAGAACTACCTCGATATTGCAGGGGTGATGCTCATAGTGGTCAACGCCGATCAGACGCTTTCCCTCATCAACAAAAAGGGCTGTGAGGTTCTGGGATACGAGGAAGAAGAGGTCCTTGGCAAGAACATCTTCGATACTTTTATCCCCAAGAGAATGAGAAGAGAAGTGAGGGCAGTCTTCAACAGACTTATAGCTGGAGATATCGAACCAGTCGAGTACTACCAGAATCCCTGGCTGACGAAGAGCGGCGAGGAAAGAATGTTTGCCTGGCACAACGCCGTGTTGAGAGATGAAGAAGGCGCTATCATAGGCACCCTCAGCTCTGCAGAGGACATCACAGAGCGCAAAAAGTGGGAGGAAGCGCTGCAGGAAAGCGAAATTCGATTTAGAAGTATTTTCGAGTCTAAAATGATCGGAACGCTGCTTTGGGATGCGAATGGTGATATCACAGACGCCAATGAGGCCTTTCTTCAAATGGTTGGATATACCAGGGATGAAGTCCTTTCGGGAAAGGTACGATGGAGGGATATGACGCCTCTAGAATATAAGGATCAAGATGATAAAGCTTTAAAGGAAATTGCCGCTACGGGAGTAATGACCCCAATCGAGAAAGAATACATTCGCAAGGATGGAAGCAGGATTCCTATTATTCTAGGGGCGGCATCCTTACCTAGCCCCACTCTAAGCGGCGTCGCTTTTGCTCTGGACATTAACGAGCGAAAAAAGGCAGAGGAAAAATTGAAGAACACCATGGAAGATTTAGCACGCTCCAATAAAGAACTCGAGCAATTTGCTTACGTGGCTTCTCATGACCTGCTGGAGCCTTTGCGTATGGTGGCAAGTTATGTCCAGCTTCTGGAGCGTCGCTACAAAGGCAAACTTGATTCCGATGCTGACGATTTCATCGCTTATGCGGTGGAGGGCGCAACCAGGATGCAAAGGATGATCCATGACCTACTTGCCTATTCGCGGATTGGAACAAGAGGAAAAAAACCCAAAAAGACAGATTGTGCTCATGCCTTGGGTCTAGCGATCACAAATCTTCATGGAACCATCGAAGAGAGTGGCGCTGTTGTGAGCAATGAGGACATGCCTACGATCAATTTCGACGAACCTCAGATCATCCAACTTTTCCAGAATTTGATCGATAACGCTATAAAGTTCCGAAGAAAAGAGCCACTTCGCATTCATGTCGGCGTAAGGAAAAAAGAGAAAGAATGGCTCTTCTCGGTTCGGGACAATGGAATCGGGATTGATCCGCAGTATGGTGAACGCATCTTTGTTATTTTTCAGCGACTCCATGAGAAGGGGAAGTATCCGGGAACCGGCATAGGGCTCTCAGTTTGTAAAAGGATCGTGGAACGCCATGGCGGGCGGATCTGGGTGGAGTCAAAACCTGGAAAGGGCTCGACATTTTTCTTTACAATCCCAAGGAAAGGAGGGAAATAATCATGCCTAGTCAAAGAAGTGGGAAACCTATCGAGATTTTATTAGCAGAGGACAACCCTGGCGATGTCCGCCTCACAGAGAAGGCTCTGAAAGAAGGAAAAGTTCTCAATAATCTGAGTGTGGTTAAAGATGGAGTGGAAGCCATGGACTTTCTGAACAAAAAGGGGAAGTACACCGATGCGCCTCGTCCAGACCTCATCCTTCTCGACCTCAACCTGCCTAAGAAGAATGGCCGTGAGGTGCTGACCGAAATCAAAGATGATCCAAACTTTAAACGTATTCCTGTTGTAATCCTTACCGTATCCAAAGATGAACAGGATATTATAGAAAGCTATAACCTGTATGCTAATTGTTATATTACAAAGCCGGTTGACCTGGACCAGTTTATTAACGTTGTAAGGTCCATCGAAGATTTCTGGCTGTCAATTGTGAAGCTTCCTCCGAATGACTTAAAATGACCAATAATCAAATCAAAGTCCTGCTGATTGAGGATAATCCAGGGGACGTCCGTCTGATTCGGAAAATGATGGGCGAAGCAGCAAATGTCAACATAGAGATTGAGTGCGTTGACAGGCTCGATGCGGGATTAAGACGTCTGGTCAAGGGGGATATCGACGTTGTTCTCTTAGATCTCGGGCTTCCTGACAGTCAGGGATTTGACACATTCCGCAAGCTTCACAGTCAGGCAAGAGAGGTGCCCCTCATTGTTCTGACCGGCCTTGATGATGAAGAACTCGGATTAAGGGCAGTGCAAAAGGGCGCACAGGATTATTTAATCAAGGGGAAGACCGAAAGCAACTTACTGATCCGCGCCGTACGTTATGCCATTGAGCGCAAGCAAACTGAGGTAACAATAAAAGAATCAGAGGAAAAATTCAAAACTCTTGCTGAGCAGTCGCCAAACATGATTTTCATCAACAAAAAGGGCAGGATAGTCTACGCCAATAAGAGATGTGAAGAGATTATGGGATACAAGAGGAAAGAACTCTAGTCACATAAGGTCGATGTCCTCCGTCTGGTGAGTA
>CAZSPM010000192.1:0-5023 GCA_964608785.1 uncultured Eubacteriales bacterium | reverse complement strand
GGGGAAAAAGTTGCGTGTTTTCTGAATCCACTGGCCGAGCTCTCATGCGGAGGGCACTCCTCATCAGCCAGCCTGATGGACTATTAAGAATCTAGAATTTTTGAGAATCGAAAAGGCGTAAGACGTTAGATATTAACAAACCTTCTCATTTTAATGTTCAAAACAAGGGAAACTCCTAAATAATTTGTGAGTAAGGAAGAACCTCCATAGCTCAACAGAGGTAACGGGATTCCCGTTATCGGAAATAGACCAATGACCATCATAACATTGATGAAAAATTGGACAGCAATCATAATGGCCACCATGAATATGATATATACGCCTGTCCGATCCCTTGATTCCCCGATAGACTGAAACAACCTCAAGAGGAGAAAAAAGTAAAAAGACATGACGATCACAACGCCTATGAAACCGAATTCTTCACCGATCACGGAGAAAATAAAATCTGTATGTCTGGCAGGAAGAAATCTCAATTGGCTCTGAGTACCCTCTTTATATCCTTTTCCCAGGAGTCCCCCTGAACCGATGGCAATCCTTGATTGGTGAATATGATATCCTGAACCCAGAGGATCCTGACCCGGAAAAACCAACGTCTTTAATCTCTCTTTTTGATAATCTCTAAGGCCGAAATTCCATCCTATGAAACCAAGAAGCAAGGTAAAAACTAATAAAATAATTAAGGTTTTCTTTCTTAATCCTACAAGGACGAGCGATGCCAAAAAAATGGGTACATAGCTCAAAGCAGTTCCCAAATCAGGTTGTAAAGCCACTAGTAAAACAGGAAGAGAGACAATGGCGCCGCTTAATACACCTTTCCCTCTAGATAGGTGTCCTGCTTTAAACTCTGAAAACACAAAAGCGAGAACAAGGATGATAACTATCTTGCTGACCTCAGAGGGCTGAAACTGAAAAAAACCGAACTTAATCCAGCTCCTGACACCAGCTCCGAGCTTGCCAAAAAGCAACATCCCGCCCATGACAACAATAGAGACAACATAGAGATAGGGAGAATAAATTACGACTGTTTTATAATCTATGGAAAGAAACAAAAAGAGGATGATGAAGCTTATAACTATCCAGCCGATTTGTCTTACATAATAATCTCCAGGTAAATAATGGGAGGAACTGTAGATAAATGCCACACCAAGAATAGAGTTCAAGACCAACAGGGCGATCAGAATCCAATCAATATTCCTGAGCAAACTTCTATCAATCATATTTTTTCTTGTATAAGTCTAAAAGGGTTCTTGCCAATGGAGCCGCTGTTGCACCCCCAAATCCTCCATATTCAACAAGGACGGTTATGACAACCTCTGGGTTATCTCGCGGAGCAAAGCCAGTGAACCAGGAATGAGTCTTTAATTCTTCCTCTTGTTCTTCCTTTTTCTCAGTTTCTGAGGAATTCCTAAGTTGCGTTGAGCCTGTCTTACCGCAAACATCGAATCCGGAAATTCTAGCAGCCCTTCCAGTCCCCTGCTCGTTGACCACCTTCCACATGCCTTTTATAACCTTTTCGAATATCGATCGCTCAATATCCACCGTCATCCTCTGAGCTGGGCTGTCATGATTATTATCCTTAAGAGGAATATTAGAATCAGATTTTAACAAATGGGGAATGATCTTTTGCCCTCGATTCGCGATAAGAGCGGTGTGCATAGCGATCTGAAGTGGAGTCACCAATAAGGGACCTTGACCGATAGCCACAGAAATTGTCTCTCCTGGATACCATGGTTCCCCTCTTTCTTCTTGTTTCCATTGAGGATCAGGAACCAATCCTGCTTTTTCTCCTAGCAAATCAATACCTGTTTTTCTCCCCATGCCGAGTTTCTTTGCGTAGCGGGCAATATTATCAATGCCCATCTCTTTTCCTACATGATAAAAATATATGTTGCAGGAATGCCTTATCGCATTATAGAGGTCCATCGACCCATGGCCTCCTTCAAACCAGCATG
The DNA here is from genome assembly GCA_964608785.1 of uncultured Eubacteriales bacterium. Classification (GTDB taxonomy): domain Bacteria; phylum Acidobacteriota; class Aminicenantia; order Aminicenantales; family Aminicenantaceae. Next base: position 3,071 of record CAZSPM010000192.1, on the reverse strand, counting down.
AGCGGGGATGACCGTAGATACGGATCTTTCCAGGGCAGAAATAAGTAGTACGGTCAGTGATCAAACCCAGGTCGAGAGCTCCTAACGCCATCGTGAGCTTGAATATCGATCCTGGAGAATACAAGCCTCGAATAGCTCGATTCTCTAAAGGAAATTCAGGGCTATTGACTAAATCAAGCCATTCCTCAGGGGTAAAACGATTGATAAATCTATTGGGATCAAAATCAGGATAACTGGCCAATGCAAGCACTTCGCCATCACGGGCATCCAAAATAACTATAGTGCCCTCTCTTTCTTCTAAGAGCTCCTCCACCCTCTTTTGGAGGGCAAAATCTATGGTCAATCGAATATTCTTCCCCTTTCTTGGTGCATGCCGTGTTACCTCGCCCTTACTCCTCCCCAGGCTATCTACAATTTCTATTTTTTCCCCATCTGTTCCTACTAATCTGTTTTCACATATCTTTTCAATTCCAGTCTTTCCCACTAGATCCCCTAGTCGTCGCTCCTCATATATGCCGCTCTCTATCTCATCCGGTGACAATTCTTGTAAATATCCAAGGACATGAGCGGCAAAATTTTTGAAAGGATAAAACCTTTTTGGTTCTGCTTCAATAATCAATTCGGGCATTTCTAATTTCCTGGCTTCTATTAGAGAAACCTCCCCCAGAGATAAGTTATCTTTGATAACAATTGGCCTGAAAAGAGGCCAGTTTTCATACTTTTTTATTCTTTCTTTCATAATATTTTCTTCGAGATCTAAAAGCTGTGAGATTTCTTGGCAAGACTTATCAAAATCCTGGCAATTTTCTCTGATTATAGAAACCTTGAATGAAGCTTTGTTATCTGCCAATATAACGCCGTCTCGGTCCAGGATTAATCCTCTTGGGGCTTGAAGAATAACCGTTCTGATTCGGTTGGCTTCAGACTGTCTTAAAAATTTTTTATAATCAAGAACCTGAACTTTCCAGAAATAAAAAACTAGAAATAAAAACAATACTTCAACAAGGATAAATGTTTTCTGAGTTCTCCTTATTATCGGAGAAAGATCCTCATAAATCTTGTTATTTTCCATTTCTAAAACTATGGATTCGCAATCTTGAACTTCCGTAGAAGTCGAAATAGAAAGACTCCAAAGAAAGCCGTGCCGAAAGGCTGAAAAAAGATCCAGCCGCTCCCAATGATCAGTCTCTCTGAGAAAACAAAAGAATAAATGAAAATCCATAAAATTAATTCAATGAATATCAGGATGAAGATAAAGATAAAATTCCTCATAGGGGGATTAACATCGATTCTTCTTGAAATATACCCGGCCAGGAATCCTGTGATCGTTTTCGAAAGACCTGACAATCCAAAAATCCCTAATGAAAAAGCGTCTTGAATGAGACCACAAAATGTTCCTAAACTGGCTCCAAGAATCTCGCCTCTAGCTAATGCAAAATAGATGATAATTAAACTAAAGAAATTAAAAGGCGGAGTAGGAGAGAAAAATATTTCCCTGAGAATGATATTCAAAACAAATGCAGCAATAACGCTAACACTGACTTCAATAAAATTTTTCATTCAAGTAACTCGTTAAAACAGGTCTTTGGGATCGATTTTAATTACGGCAACTTGATACAATTGGCGAAAATCGAAATAGGGTTGGACTTTCACTCCTTTAAAAAGTGGATCACCTTCAGTTATAGAGATTATTTTACCGACTTTTATTCCCGAAGGAAAGATTCCATCAAAACCAGAAGTAACGATCTCTTCTTCCATCGAAATATCTCTCGTTGTAGCGAGAATATAATTTAAAAAACATCTCCCCCTCGCATCTCCCGTCAAGACCCCCATGACTCTTTTCTGCGTAAAAACACTAACTCCACTCTCAGTATCAGTGATCAACTGAACTGTAGCTTGCTTTAACGAAATAGGCTCAATAGTCCGCCCCACCAAATGGCCTTTCCCATCAAGGACAACCATATTTTTCTTAAGGCCATCCAAAGAGCCTTTATTAATGACTAAAGATTTATAAAAATTACTGGCATCGAGACCTATGACTTGAGCAACAAGAATATTTTTTCGGATCACTAATAGGCTGTCTTGAATTTCTTTCTCTCCTCGAAATCTTCGAAGGGCATTCTGGAGGAGGTTATTTTCCTGTTGCAGAATAAAAATCTCTTCTCTCAACTTCTGATTGTGGCTTTGGACATTCTTCAGGTGAAAATAACTCTTCCATAGATTGGCAATTTTCTGGATGAAAGAAACAGTTCCATGTTGTAGAGGAGAAAAAATAGAAAAAACAGCTTTTTCAAAATAATTTTCCTCCTGACCTAAAGGGGCTTGGAGAGAAATAAGGACTAACTGAAAGAAGATAAGCGCTACAAGGACTACTAAACTCTTTCTCTTTTTCAAGAAAAGGGGCATAAAATTTGAATAGGTTACATCAGAGATATTTTTTTCAAAAGATCTAAATCGTCAAGCATCTTGCCCGCACCCAGGACAACTGCTGTCAGGGGATCCTCTGTAATAAAAACTGGCAATTTCGTCTCTTCTCGGATGCGTTTATCTACATTCATCAGGAGAGAACCTCCTCCCGTAAGGATGATGCCACGGTCAATTATGTCTGCTGAGAGTTCGGGGGGAGTTTTTTCAAGGGCAATCTTGACAGCATTAACAATTGCATGTACAACACTTTCGAGTGCTTCTCTTATTTCTTGATCGTCCACGACAATAGTCTTCGGGATTCCTTCCCTCAAATCTCTTCCTTTGATCTCCATAGTCATGGGTTCATCCAGGGGGTAAGCTGAGCCTATCTGCATCTTAACAACCTCAGCTGTTTTTTCTCCGATGAGTAAGTTGTATTTCTTCTTAAGATATTGGATTATGGCTTCGTCCATTTCATTCCCAGCAATTCGTATGGAATGGTTAAAGACAATACCATTCAGAGAAATGACAGCGATATCTGTTGTTCCTCCTCCTATGTCCACAATCATATTCCCCATAGGTTCAGAGATAGGAAGATCCGCTCCGACAGAAGCTGACATTGGTTGCTCTATCAAAAAGACTTCAGAAGCCTTGGCTCTCATGGC
>CAZSPM010000191.1:0-5064 GCA_964608785.1 uncultured Eubacteriales bacterium | reverse complement strand
TGGGAGCTTGCGTATTCCAGCTTCTTCTGTTCTCCGCGCCTACTTTCCAACAGTTTGAGGACAGCTCCTAGATACTTATCAGGCGTTATAATCAAGGCTTCTATGATCGGCTCTTCAATTTTTTTAATTTCACTCGCGGGCGGGAGTTCGGAAGGATTATGGATTTCTCTTATCTTGTCATCCTTTCGAGCGACTCGGAAGCCTACACTCGGAGCAGTAGTGATCAGGTTTAAACCGAATTCTCTTTCCAGCCTCTCCTGGATGATCTCCCTGTGGAGGAGACCTAAAAAGCCACATCGAAATCCCATCCCCAATGCCGGGGAACTTTCAGCCTCATACTGAAAGGAAGAGTCATTAAGTCTCAACTTTTCAAGCGACTTCCTTAAATCCTCGACACTGCTTTCTCCGGCTGGAAACATGCCGCAGAAAACCATAGGTTTTGCTTCTTTGAAGCCTGGCAAAGCTTTTGAGGTTCGTCTCTTTTTTTCGGTAATGGTATCACCAATCCTGGCATGGCTTAATTCTTTGATTCCTGCAATTACGTAGCCCACATCGCCGGATTTCAAGCGGTCCACCTTCTGAGGTTTGGGAGTGAGATAGCCAACTTCTTCAACCTCGTATATGGCCTTGCTGGCCATGAGTTCAACCTGTGCGCCCGTCAGGATTGTACCATCAAAAACGCGCGCCAGCACGATAACCCCACGGTAGGAATCAAACCAAGAATCGAAGAGCAGAGCCTTGAGAGGGAAGTCAGGATTCCCCTGTGGGGCGGGTATGCGATCGACAACACTTTCCAAAACTTGATCGATTCCAGTTCCTTTCTTGGCGCTTACAAGGAGGCCTTCTTCGCGCTTGAGGCCGATAATATTTTCCAGCTGCCCAAGTGTTCCTTCCGGATTGGCCTGTGATAAATCAATTTTGTTGATAACTGGAATGAGTACGAGGTCATTCTGGAGCGCCAAATATGTATTGGCTAAAGTCTGGGCCTCAACACCTTGGGAAGCATCGATTACAAGAAAGGCTCCCTCACAGGCAGTGAGACTCCGGGAAACTTCATAGCTGAAATCCACATGACCAGGAGTATCGATCAGGTTGAGGATGTATTCTTCGCCAGAAATGGTTTTATAAAGAAGCCGCGCCGTTTGGGCCTTGATAGTGATCCCCTTCTCTCGCTCAAGATCCATCGTATCCAGAACCTGGTCTTTAAACTCCCGAGGAGAAAGAGCGCCCGTTCTCTCCAGGAGGCGGTCAGCCAGTGTGGACTTGCCATGGTCTATGTGAGCGATTATCGAAAAATTCCTTATATTTTCCATTGCTCCATTGGGGTCAGGCTTTCATAACTTTCATAACTTGATTTAGATAATCAGAGAATATTTGATCTTTGTCAATTTCTTCTTCAATTTTGCGAATCATATTAGATACACTAGAAGGTTCTCTTTCTAAAAATTCAGCAAGAGTTTTATTACTAATTCCAGCTTTCCTCACTGCAACAAATGCACATAGACTGCGCGCGTCAGATATCCATTGTTCTCTGCTTTTGCTCAAAACACTTTTAGAAGATGTTTGCATTATTTTTGCAACAGCTTCTAAGATCTCTGGTAAAGTTTTCTTCTTGATGAGTAGTTGCTCTCGTTGTTCCTGAATAGAGTGTTTCTGATTATGATTTTTGTTTTGATCTTGACTTTTTATTCTTTGTTTAACTTTATTGACGAAATCTGAATTGCCTAAAAAGCGCTGATCAATGACATCGTAATAATTTTCCTGATGACCTTTATCCATACCATCTTTAATAAATTGTCTATAAATTTTTTCAGCTACGGATTTATTATCAGATAACATTCTAAAAATAAAATCTTTTTCAACAAAAGATTGCCTTAAATAACCGAGATAAACTCGATGACTACTCCAAGGATATTTTTCTGGGCTATCTACCAGCCTTGCTCTCTCAGCATTCAGATGTATATATCTTACAAGCTCTATGAGATAGGCATCTCGCTGACATAAAATAGCCTTATATCGTGCCTGAAAAATATGCCCAATACAATTATACTTCTTATGGAAATATGAAGTATAGCTCTGTTGAAGACCTTGCATGATTTTAGAAAGTGGCGCTATACCTGTCTCTATGAGGAGATGGACATGGTTGGGCATTAGTGCATATGCATACAGAACGAATTTATATCGCTCATGATATCTTTTCAGATCTAGAATATAAACTTTATAATCCTGCCCATCTTTAAAAATTTTCTGTTTATTATTTCCTCGCGCTAGAACATGGTAAAAAGCACCAGGAAATTCAATTCTAGTCTTACGAGCCATTTTAGATATTCGTATTATTATGACGTTTCAATCAGAGAATAATCGCAAAGTTACAAAAATTAGTCAAATTATGAAACTTATGAAAGCCTGACCCCAATGTGGAAGCTTGACTTTTGGGAAGGAGTAAAGTAATTTTGTTAAGAGAAAAAATAAAGAATCAATTTCGAAAGAAAGTGTTCCAAGGAGGTTTTAATGTTTTTTTTAGGACCGGTCGGACCGACAGAGCTTATCCTCATAATACTAATCATCGTTATTATCTTCGGCGCTCGAAAACTTCCTGAACTAGGAAAATCCTTAGGAGAAGGTATAAAGAATTTTCGAAAATCGATAACCTCAAAAGATAAAGAAAATGAAGCTCCTCCTGAAAAGCCCGAGCCTCCTAATAAGGAAGAATGAGACGCACCCTTGAAAAACTCGCTCAAAAACGAAAAGAAAAAGAAGATGATTTTGTAAAAAAACTCAAGGAGATAAAAGAGAAGAGCAAAGAAGACCCCCCATCTAAATCCTCCATCCGCCTCAAGCAACTCCTCTCAAGACTCGAAGAAATCCTGAAGTCTGAAGATAAAGTCCTCATAAATCAGCAGGTTCTGCTTATCCTCAAAGAACTCCAAAGCACCCTAGAACAAAACCTAAACCAGACTAAGGGAATCCTCTCATCCCTCACTGACCTCATTGAGCTCAATGCGTCATTGACAGATGCAAAGGATAAGCAGTGGGATGCATTAGGCAACAATCACGTGGGAATGATCTTCAAGAGCTTGGAATGGAGAGTGGATAAATTAGCGGCAGAATACGAGGATGTTAAAATCCTAATGAAAAAATTCCTCCTTCTCAAAGAAAAATTGAACGAGCTCCATTCAACGCTAGAAGAAAAAAAGATACCCTCTCCTCCTCAGGTCAGAGAAATTCTGGAACCACTGGAAGATTGGCGATACACAGGCTTCGAAAACAGATTCAGAGGCACTGAAGAAGAGGTTAAGAAACAACAAACAATCTATCTGCCTTATTTTAAAAACGGAGGAAAAGTCCTGGATTTGGGCTGTGGCCGAGGAGAATTCATGGAGCTTCTCGAGGAAAACGGAATTGATGCGGAGGGAGTTGACATAAACGGACAGATGGTAGATATCTGCAAAGACAAAGGCCTTAACTGCACGAAAGGTGACATCCTGGAGAAACTGGCCGAGTTTGAGGACGGCACACTCGGGGGTATATTTTCTTCCCAAGTTATTGAACATCTCCCGCCTTCATACTTGACAAGGATGGTGGAGCTTGCTTACTTCAAGCTTGTCTCGTCCGGCAGCTTTGTGTTTGAGACCATAAATCCCACATCTGTTTTTTCTCTGGTCCAGATTTACTTCTTAGACCTCTCCCATCAAAAACCCATTCATCCCCAAATGCTCAAATTCTTACTGGAAAGTGCCGGTTTTGAAGAAGTGGAGATAAAATACTCCCTTCCACTAGAGCAGGAAAAGCTTCAGAATTTACCAGGTGCCGATGAAGTCACCTCTCTTTTGAATCAAAATATCGATAACCTGAACAAACTTCTCTATTCCTCACCGAATTATGCAGCCATAGGTAAAAAAACCTGAAAAATGTCTCTCTACGCAGGATTTGACTTAGGCGGAACAAATCTTAAATACGGTCTTATCAATGAAATGGGGCAAGTTGTTTTCAATGAGAAATCAACAACACCTCCATCTATGGATGACTTGATTTCGCTCCTCAGAAAAACCTGGGAAGCCTTAAAAAGAAACCAGACTGAGAGAATTGCGGCTGTAGGATTTGGATTTCCGGGAATTTTCAGTTTCGAAGAACAAAAAATCGTTCAATCTCCAAACTATCCAGAGATAGACAATTTCGACCTCATCCCCGCTCTTTCCCGATTTGTCGAAGTTCCTTTTTGGGTGGATAACGATGCCAACATGGCGACATTTGGTGAATTCAAACGCGGAGCGGGTCAAGATGTTCAAAGCATGATCCTTCTCACCATCGGAACAGGCATTGGCTCAGGTATTATTCTTGAGGGAAAACTCTGGCATGGTAAATGTGGGTTTGCCGGAGAATTGGGTCACATAATTGTTAATCCCAATGGAGAAAGATGTAGATGTGAGAGCCAGGGATGTCTGGAGACAGAATCTGCAGCTCCGAAAATAGTCAAGAATTACAAAAATCTGACAAAAGTCAAAGAGAATATCACATCAGAAGAAATCTTTTGCCGGGCTAAAAAAGGAGACCAAGCTGCCAGGGATGCCTTTGCTCAGGCTGGTTTCTATCTGGGGATCGGGCTCGCCTCAGCCATAAATCTTATAAACCCTGAGAAAATACTCCTTGGAGGTGCTGTCACTGAGGCAGGTGATTTTCTTCTTTCTCCAGCCCTTGAAGAAGCGCGAAGAAGGTCATACACGGCTTCCTTTGATTGTTGCAGCATCGAAAAAGCCACGCTTGGTAATAAGGCCGGTTTTATTGGAGCCGCCTTTTGTGCAAAAGAAGAGATTAATAAAAAATAAACGCCAGATTCTTTACAATCGTTCGAGTAAAACAATTCAAGTTATGAAAGTTATGAAAGCCTGACCCCAATGGATTCTTCAATATTTTGAATTGAAATTCAATTATTTGAATTTTATTCCAAGACAAGAAATTCCTTCAAAATCTATCCTGTTGAAAATAAACAAGTTAAAAATTCTTTACTTTGGCATGTTATTCGCATATTATATTATAAATTGTAAAATGTATTTTATTTTTAAA
>CAZSPM010000190.1:0-5085 GCA_964608785.1 uncultured Eubacteriales bacterium | reverse complement strand
AATCTTCCGACAATATATTTTCTATGGCAAAACCTTCTTTCTCTTCCTTGATCACGTTCTCCGCATCTCCTCTTTGCCGGTAGAAGTGAACGACTTTATGTTTATCCCAATCGGTATTGGTAAAATAAATCCTGTAGGTGTATTCGTACTCTGGAAATAGGGCCAGTTGATTATTCTTGCGCCTTAAAACGACAAAACGATAAGCCTTGCCCTCTTTCTCAGATCCCACAAAATGTACACTCTCAGCCACTTCTTCTTCGATAGCATAGCTTCTTTTTTTGCGCTTCTTTAATTTTTCCCATTTATCCTCTTCTATCGCCGCTATCGTATCTAATACAATTTCGTATTTATCTCCAGCTATGACAAATCCATGCCCTTCTTTATCACAATAGCTCATTATGTGATGATTATATCCGGCAGAATCCATCCGGACGTTGAGCTTTATCCCTGGATTATTCTTTTCCAGGTACTTTGAGATCTTTCTTAAAAGACTCAAATTATTCGCCGCAGGTGAGGCGTTGCCAGGACGAAAAAGTGAAAATCCGGACATGCTCAACTCTTTGCCTTTTATGATCCCCATAAGAGGATTAAACCCACGAAAGCCTTCATAACTCTTCTCAGCAATCTCCACCTCACTGGGAATAAGACTTGAATCTGTATCTATGACAACCTCTTTTAACCCCTTCTGACGAATAGTATTTGAGGAAAGCTTCATTACAATATCAGCCAGATTGTTAATGTCTCTTCGCGTAAACCTTCGCGCCAAATCGCCAAGAGTGTTGGCCTTTGGGAATTTATCCATGCCCAGTATATCCAATAACCCAGGATCAGAAGAAAGAATATCTATATCATTTAAACGACGCCCTCCTTTTATTAGCATCTCTACAAATGAGAGAATCTTCTCAGCTACACAATAGCCCCTTTTGCGCTTCTTTAAATGAGAAAGCCTCTTTTCAAGTTCTGCTGCTAATCCAATCTCTTTGGCAAAACTCATGATCAATATCAAACCGCTGGATGCTGTAACTTTTGTTTTTTTTAGTGACCCAAGATTGAAATTTTTGACTTTTTGTCGTACCATAAAACCACCTTTTGGGTTTCACCTACTGGGTGAAACTTTTGATTTTTTTCATGCCTCTATTATACCAGTTCTTCAGGCGTAATAGAGGCCTATATTTTGCTATCCCTTATGATTATAGGGGCTTACCCGATTATTCGGGTACTTTCTTGACTTCTGTCTTTTTATTTAATAACATTCCTTTCTGATATAAAGGGCTTAGCCCCTTATATTAAGATCAAATCATGAAGGTATCATCTTCAACCTGAATTAAATAAATGGCGCCTTGGATGTGGGAAGAAGCGCTAGATGATATCGAATTAGAATCCCAACCTAAGAGTACTCCCTTCAATATTCCATTTCTGAGTGAGAAGATAGACGCAATTTTTATTTTTTTCATAGTAATAAGCAGCTCTTTAATAATAATTCTCGCCATTAAATTCCGCATCATCCAATTGTGGCTGGAATTTCTGCAGAGTAATTCTTTCCTGAAAGCCTCAATATATCCGCTTGTATTTTCCGCTGTATTTGTAGTGAGTGGGATTGTTTTCCGGACAGTCCTCTGGTTTCGTTACAAACCCCAGAAAGTGGGATCAGAAGAGAAGATAGATTGGCCCTTTGTATCTGTTATCATGCCTGCTTTGAACGAGGAAGAGTTAATCGAGAGATCCATTGATTCCATTTTTTTAAGCCGCTATCCTCAGGATAAGTTTGAGGTCATTTGCATTAATGACGGCTCGACCGATCGGACTCCTTTTTATATGAAGAGAGCCAAACTCAAATATGGAAACAGGCTCAAGATCATCAACTTCAGGAAGAATTTAGGCAAGAGAAAAGCTCTTTACTCTGGATTAAAGAAATCAAGAGGAGGGATAGTCGTTACAGTTGATTCAGACAGTAAAATTGGGCGAAGCGCGATCAAGAATCTCATCGTTCCTCTGATTAGGGATAAAAAGACAGGTGCTGTAGCAGTGAGAGTCGCGGTTTTAAATGAGGAAGAAAATTTCCTCACGAGGATGCTTTCCATCCGCTATTCCATCTCCTTTAATTTTGGGAGGGCTTATCAGAGTGGATACGGAGCGGTTTTTTGTTGCCCGGGTGCTCTTACTGCTTACAGGAAAGATGTTTTACTAAAATTTATCCACGAATGGATTAACCAGGAGTTTCTTGATATTCCTTGTACATACGGCGAAGATAGAGCACTGACTACTCATATTCTTAAGGCGGGATACATGACGCGATTCCAATCAAATGCCCTTGTTTATACTAAGGTTCCTTCTGGTTTTGTGCAAATGACCAGGATGTACCTTCGGTGGACACGAAGCTATATAAGGGAATCTATTCTGTTCGCCAGATTCATGTTTTCAAACTACAGAAAAAAACATCGTGCTCTTCCTGTATTTGACTTTTTCTTTTTGAATTTTCTCCATCCCTTCCATATTTTTTCTTTAGGTATCGTCACTTATTCTTTTTTCGTTAATCCAGTTTTCATCATTCGTCATCTTGCTCTTTTGGTGATTGTTTCCTTTTTTCTGTCTCTTTATTATCTCCGCACAAATAGAAGCCTGGCTTTTCTTTATGGGATACCATATGCCATTATTACAGCCTTTTGTCTTTGGTGGATTGTTCCTTTTGCAGCCTTAACTATGAAAAATCAGTCTTGGCTCACTCGGTAGGAATGAAATTTCCTCATAGAGAATAGAATTATTCCTCCTGCTAAAAAGAGGAAAAACCCAAGGAAGAACCATTTCTTGGTTGTTTTTGGGAATATGATTTTGTTCGCGTTACCTGTGACTATAAATCCAGCCCAGTAATAAGGGTGGGATAAGGTGTTAGATTCCACCATTTCGAGCTTAGCCTTCCGCAGGGCATTCATGATTGATTCGGAAGAGCGCAGGTAATGATAGAATCTTTCCATAAGCTGGTAGCTTGCCTGGTCGTTCACAGCCCATAGGGTCATAATTACAGAGGAGGCGCCAGCATAAAAAAATGCCCTGTTTAAGCCCTCGATTCCTTCTCCTCTGAGGAACCGCCCCATACCTGTCTGGCATGAGGAGAGAATGACAAGGTCAGAGTTCAGCTTTAAATTATAGATTTCTCTCATTTGGAGAAAGCCATCTTCTGTTGAGTCTTTATCCAGGGAAAGCACAATGGAGGAGCGGGCCGGGACTTTGTCATCTATCAGGCTATGAGTAGCAAAATGAATGATTTTGTAATCCGACAGGTTGTGTCTTTTTAGCTCTCCTTCAGTTGCCTTCTCTCTGCGGAAAATATTTCTTTTTATTTTGTTGAAGGAAGAGCTGATTCTATCGATTTCCAATCCACTGAACTCTAATCTAAAGAATTGGAAGGTATCATTCCGATAGAAGTTTTTAATGAAATCATTTCCGTTGTTATTTGTTTCCCAAGAACCAAAGTAAGGATCGCCTAGAGCTAGCAGGTCCATTCGAGGTTTTGCTCCATTAACCTTTTTGTGTTGAAGGATTTCTCTAAAAGAGGAGATAGAAGGTATGTAAGCTATTTTGTATCTTTTGATCAGCCAGTCTCTCTTTCCTTTGTTAGTGATTAGAGTCTCAAAAGGAAGAAAATGCAGAATATCGTCCGGGATGAAGATTATGCTTTTTATGTTCTTGTTTAACCCAGGATGTACGAGTTTTCTAAATAGTTCATATCCCAAATGAAGATTTTGATTTTCCTTGTCACTAATGACTCTAAGATATTCTTTCACTTGATTTTGGATCTCCAGCTTTGGGGGGAGAGGGAATACCCTGAAATCTTTTTTTGTGAGGACAAGAGCATAGGAATTTTTGTCTCCAATGCAATACTCGAAGAAAGCAGTTTTGGCATCGAGAAGTTCTTTCTGGGCTTCGTCAAGTTTGATAATTTCAGGATATTTAATATCTCCATATGTAGGATTTTTTAGCCGTATTTCTCTTTTCAATTTTTCCAGTTCACCTTCCTTCTTTTCGAGTTGATTTTCAATATCTTTTTTACTTTCCTGAGGTAGCTCCACAGACAATAACTTTTTGTAGATATCAGTAATATCTTTCATGAGTTCTTTTTCTTGATTTATAAGTTCAGGATCAACGCTTTGTGAAATATCGATTTGAGAAAGTTCTAAGCTGTCCAGAAAGGCTCGGGCCTTTGCCCTCTCGATGTAATCAAAAGTCTCAATATCATATCCTTTTCCTGGGTTTGAATTGTGAAGGTTTGCTAGGAGGTGGATAAGATTATGGTAAGCTTCGATTCTCTTGTTTGTTCCCAAATACCTAGCCCTGAGCTCTTCTAATTTAATTTGAGAACGGATATTTTCAGTGGTTTTGATTGACTCTTTGTAGTTTTCCAGGGCTTTGTTAAATAATCCTTGGGTTTCGTAAGCCTTGGCAATCTCCAAGTAGGCTTCCCAAAGAATTAACTTTCCTCCAATTTCAAGAGCTAAATCGATTGCCTTCTGGAAATATTTTGTGGATTCTTCATAATTTCCTTGATTATAATATACGATTCCGATGTTATTCAGAAGCATGCCTCTCATTTCAATGTCCTGAACCTCTTCAGCCTTTTCATATCCTTCCTGGAAGTATTTCAAGGCTTCATCATAGTTTTCTAAATCCGTATGAATAGTACCGATATTATTTAAGACGTAAACTTCTGTTTCTATATCCTCTGATTTTCTTGTCAGATCAAGGGAATTTTTAAGATAATCAAGCGCTTCGTAAAGAGATTCTTTATTGCCAGACACAAGACCTTTTTTGCGTAAAGATTCTCCGATGTTATTTAATTCAATATGAATATCTTTTCTTGATTGTTCATCAATTTTGAGGGCTCTCAGATAATAATCTAGAGCTTTGTCATAATCACCTATTTTTTCGTAAATTATACCGATATTATTCAGACAGGCAGCTTGAAATTCTTTATTTTTAATATATTGCGGGATGGTTAAAGCTTCTTCATAGCAGTTAAGGGCTTTGGAATAGTTATCCACTCTATCATAATATAAGCCCATATTATATAGACATCTTCCTTCTTCTTTT
>CAZSPM010000189.1:0-5087 GCA_964608785.1 uncultured Eubacteriales bacterium | reverse complement strand
ATTTAGTCGAGAAAAGAAGCAGAAAGAAACAAGCTACTTTTTCTGCCTGTTTTTCAAAAACCTTCTCAACAAAGGAATATTGACCGCCAATATCAGAACGACGAAAAATACTATTAACACTTGATCGGGAATCTTAACCATATAACCTGCAAGAGCGATAATAAGAAACCGTGGGGTTCGGGAGAGGAAAACAGCAAAGATAAATTTACCCAAGGGATAACGGGCCAATACGACCAAAAAACGGAAAGGGTAGAAAGGTACTGGCGTGAATCCCGCCACCAAAAGGGCCACAAAAGGAGCTTTTTTAAAAAGTTCTACAATTTTGGTGACCATTTTTCCCAGATGAATTTTCCTGAAGAAGCTGCTATCGGTCACAAACTTGAAGACAGAATAATTGAGCGTCTCAATTATCAATGTGCCGATGACGGCCACTACGGCAACGGTTAGAGGTTGATAGAATTTGCCGAAGTAAAGAAGAACGGGCTCAAAAGGGATAATGGCGATCAAGAATTGAGAAGGAAAACTGTAGAAGAAGAGCACCCACAGATTCTTGCTTCTTCGGATTTCCTCTGAGCTGAACCATAATACAAGCAGTGCAGCGATAAAAAGGATTTCCAGAATGAATATGAGTGTTTTTACTTTAGGAGGGAAGAGTTTTTTCCCCTTGGATGGCGGGGAGTTGAAGATTTTGTTGTGACTCATCGATACAAATATTATGTCTTTTTATTAGCTAATCTTTTTTTATTCAGGAGATGAATCGAAAATGATTTCACTCCGATCAAAGCAGAAGCGATTATTACAGCTATTATCTGGAGCTGAGGAAGGAAAATCAAGAACAAGGGGACGACAGTGGAATTGAAGAATCTGCCGCCAATGCTAAAATTCAGCAAATACACAGTTCTCTCTACCTCGTGAAAGTATAGAGGGGAGATGATATCGTGCTTTAGAAACTGGTAGCTTAGGTAGAAATCGACAAAGGCGAAATTGATGAGGTAGATGGCTACAGGAAGGAACAATTGAGGGCTAAAGTATAGAAAATTTACAAAGAAAAAAAGGATCTCCACACGATCGGCGATGATATCTATCTCTGCTCCCAAGATTGTCTCCTGTTTAAATATTCGAGCATAAGTTCCGTCAAGGATATCACCTAACCAGTGAATTCCCAGGCCTATGAAGTTATAGGTGGGGCTCTGCTTAAGAATAGCAAGAATAAAAAAAGTGAGAGATAGGACTAACCGAAAAACGGTCAATATATTAGGTTCACTGTAGAAGCAATGAGGGTCTTTTGGTTTAAATGGTCTGCATTTCAATTTTTTGTCATCTCTTATTTGTAATTTTTTCCTCTCCTTTTTTAATGAAGCGTCTCCGATTCTTTTGATTTTGCGATCTCAGAGGTAAACTCGATTTTTCGAGGTAGAGGAGGATCAAACCTGCCGTTGCCATCCACATCTATGAATACTGGATTTGTTAGGGCATAGGGCAGGATGGCATTTTCGAGTAGGCCGCTATCGGATGCGCGCTGTAATACAGGAAAGAGACTCTCCTTTCCCAGGATCTCAATTGCTATATAGGAATCCCTATCCAGTTTCAACCCAATTTGCTCCATGAACTTTGGAATGAATTCTTTTTTAGTTTTTACAGGAAATATGATTTTTCTTTCTCCATTCACGATAATTCGCACTTCATCAACGGCTATCCACGGTGCGCTCTGAACTTTTATCCAGACATCGACTTTTCCATCTCTTGCTGTGAAGGAATTGCCTGATGAGTATTTGCCGTTGACTTTAAACTCCACAATCGGGCCGTTACTAGAAAAAGAATGTCCTTTCCTAATAGCCAAAGCAAGGGATTCCCAGTTAAGATTATCTCCCTCTCCTCCTTCATAATTCACATATGTCCGGGAATAACCTGGCTCTGCCTTATCAATGGAATGGGAATCTGATGAGCCAGTGAGGGGGAAATAATATCCCCGGTTCAAAAGATGAAACCAATCTTTGATAGACTTATAATTGGAGGAAGAAAAGAAATGAGGTCCGTTCATGATTTCAAGCACATCGAAAGATATATCGAAATGTTCTTTAGCAGAGGCTGCGGATTCCTCGTCCAATTTATAGTTATTGAAATACCCTAAGGTTCCTGAGCGAGGATGGTTCACTTGAAGGATAGCTTCTGGATCTTTTCGCCGGCTGGCTTTAAAAAGCGGGAGGACTTCATCAGCGAGAGGATAAATGGCGCCGTTATATTCCTCATCTGGTCTGTATTTCAATGGAAACGTGTTATAGTGAATCAAGCCGGAGACAGTGACCTCACAGCTGGAAATAACAGCCAGATATTTATTCAAGCCAAGTTTTTTAAGCGTGGGGTAGTAATCTGTGATGTAATTGTGATCGGTGGCTATGGCCACATCGACTCCTTCGGCCACAACTGATTTTATCCTCTCAGGGATGCGCGTTCTTCCATCTGAGTTCTGGGTGTGCATATGAGGGTCTACAGAGATGAGATTGGGAGTTTCTATCACTTTATTTATGAGAAAAACGAATTCTAGCTTCTTGTCTTTTAATATTTCTACAACTTTTTTATCCATAGAATATTCTGGCCCTCTCGAAGCGTAGACAAGATATGTCCCTACAGGAAGCTTTACTTCCATTCCGTCTTCTTTGGGAAAGCAGGAGTTTTTGAAAGATTCCCAACCTCTTCCGTTCTTTATGGGATTTTCGGGTTTAAAATAGGGCGTTTTCGTCGGGGAAAGGCCGATAAAAGTGACCTTTCCCGGGACAAATTTTCCATTGTTGTTTTTAATTTTAACTTTAACCAGCCCGGAGGGAATATCTTCGAGGATGCATGAGTTTTCCTCGTCTTTTTGGACAATCAGGAGTCCTTCGCGGACCGCTGGGAAAAAATTGGCTTTGATCTTGTAGACACCCTCAGGAAGAGGAATATTGAGGGAAAAAGGATTTTCAAGAAACGAACGAAAGAAGACAGAGGATGAGAAGGCATCTCTGACTATGACTTCCATTAAGTTTCCATCAAAGTTTTTAAAATGAATGGTTGCTTCCTCTAATTCTGTGTCTAGTATTTTATAGATTTTCTTGAGTAATTTTTCATGATCGATATCCACAAGAAGAATATAACGCAGGTCACAAGATTCTTTGGGCGCTAATTTTCCAGGCAAGGATTCATCTTCCTTGGGCAGTGGATTCAGATTGAACCAGGCTAAGTAGAAACCGTTTTTTTGATAGACCCGAAAATTGAGGCTCGGATGTTTTTTTCTATGGAATGGGCTGAAGAAATACCTGTGGAGAGGATCAAAATAAAGCGAGTAACTCAGCTCTTCGATTTCCTTCTTTCCTGTGTTGGTTAGGGTTGATGAGATCTCTATTTTCCCTTCCTGTGGGAAGATGCGGTAGGTTGTCTTAATCGCGGCTTTTTCTCCTTTTTTTCCTTCATAGTTGGCTCGTTCTTCGAGTACGAGATGTTCTTCTTGGAGAGATTCTTTTAAAGGTTCTACAGAGCTATAGGTTAAATATTCGGGTTTATCTTTTATCCTGGTGACTGGAGAGCCGATATTCAGGTTGTTCTTCATGTTTTTCCCAGAAGGGATGAAGCTAATGATGCTGCCCATTGCATCAGCTTGAACATAGTTGTTTAGGGTTCTTATCGGTCTTGAAACACCACCGATTAATATCAGATATTTTCCATCAGAAATAAGAATATCCCCCACTTTCCAGTGGCTGCAGAGTTCCTCTGGTAGGTCGTCTGCACTCTTTATGACTTTTACTAGAAATTCCGCACTATAGAGAAAAAGAGGGAAGATCAGGAAGAGTGTTATTGAAGTGACAATTTTATGGGCTTTCATATTTTGCCTCCTTAGATCGTGATAAAAAGATGTGAAGCTAGCTTGTTACGAAGATATTTACAATATACTAAAAATAGGATGAATTCAAATTTTTTATCGACAGTTTTGGGTAAAAAGTTGCCTGTCCCTTTTTTTTCAGATAAAATCATCATTAATCCAAAATTTTAATAGGGAGATACGATAAGAATGCAAGAGTTAGAGAAAATTCACGAGATCAAAGGAAGAAGATTTCTGGTTAAAGTGGAAACTTCGAATTACCGCCGGGATTACTTGAAGTATGAGGAGCTGAGAAATGAAATTTGGGGCGATCCAAAGGATAACATGGCTGGCACACGAAACCTGTTGTGTGAGAATTTTTTTCATGAGGGAAGCAGCCTTTTCATAGGAGTATTTGTTGACGATGGAAGAGGTCGTTTCAAAGAAGACAAAGAGCATTTAGTCGGCTTTTCCTATGGCTTTGTGGGAATCAAGGATAAAAAGATTGGCTTTAGAGAGCCTCAAAATATCCAATTTTATTCACAATATACAGGAGTAAGAGAAGATTTCCAGAATTTAGGTCTCGGAGTGTTGATTAAGAAATTCCAGGGGGAGAAATTAATGGAGATTCTCGGAATTTATACGGTTATCAGTACCTTTGATCCTCTGACAGGTGTGAATGCCTACAGGAATATCCACCACTTTAGGATGGATATCACTGCATACAGAGAAGCTCATCATGGAGAGTTTGAGGGATTCTTGAATAGATTGGATGTCCCCTGTGACAGATTTTTTGTCTCATGGGATCTGATGAAAGAGATAGAAAGACCTGAGTATGATTTGAAATCTTTGGTTGACTCTGGATATGTCGCAGTAAGTACGGATCTGGCTGAGGTAGAAGGCCGAAGTGGGCCGCTTGAGCTTGAGCTTGTTAAAGAAATACATCTTGATCTAGACAAAGAGTTCTTGCTGGTTGAAATACCTCTTGATTTTTATAGGATCCTCAGGGAGACAGACGTGACGGACGATAAAGTAAGGAACATTCCCTTAGAATGGAGATTGAAGACAAGGAAGGCGTTTGAGGCTTTATTTGAAAGAAAATATAAGGTCATTGATTTTAGGCAGATTGAAGAAGATGATCGTAAAAGAGACTTTTATGTCCTAAAAAAATGAATAGAATAGATGGATTATATCTAGAAATTCTGTTAGAGGAGGAAAAGTATGAACAGGAAGGAAGTCTCTAGTTCTCTGAGAT
>CAZSPM010000188.1:0-5107 GCA_964608785.1 uncultured Eubacteriales bacterium | reverse complement strand
TATTCAGATTGGATCAGACTGACTTTTCGGCCAGGCCTAGGGATGAAAATAAGAGCAATCTGCCGCTTTTATATACTTCAGGTTCAACCCCATTTTGAGATGTACATCACCCCCCTGAATATTGACCCTGAAAAACCAGCTCTCCCCATCTCTCATCCTTTCATCTACTCAGTCTATCTAGCAAAGCTCCTAGGAAGTTTCATAACCCTTGGAGAAGCCAACGATACTTGGGCTCTTAATGAAGGCGTTCTCAGCGAGGAAGCCTTTTTAGAACTCACTTACTCAAACCACAAAGAATGGGAAAGCATGCTATTCAATGCCATCAGCAAAACAAAAAAAGGACTGGTCACCTGTGTTTTTGAGACCACAGACAGCATTCAGCATATGTTCTGGCGATATCTGGATGAGAATCATCCTGGATTGGAAAGAAACCAAACTCAAATGGACGCAAAAGTTATCGAAGAACTCTATCAAAAAATGGATGAACTTGTGGGAAAGACCTTGGATAAATTGGACAAGAGAAGCATCTTGATTATCATGTCTGACCATGGGTTTAAATCCTTTCGACGATGTATGAACCTCAACTCCTGGCTCTATTTGAATGGGTACCTCAGCCTCAAAGAAGGCAAAAAAGAAAGTGAGGAGTGGTTCAAGGATGTCGATTGGGAAAAAACCAAAGCTTATGCTTTAGGACTTGGAGGGATCTACATCAATCTGAAAGGACGAGAAGCAAAGGGATTGATCAATCCTGGTGAGGAGTCAAAAGCCCTGAAGCAGGAAATTATCCAAAAACTAAACGGCCTTAAAGATGAAGAGGAAAGCGCAGTAGTAATCAATGAAGTCTTTGACCGGGATGAGCTCCCTCCTGGCCCATACAAAGAGAATTGCTCCGATCTCATCGTCGGATATAATGATGGATACCGTGTATCCTGGGATTCAGTGATGGGAAAAGTCAATACAATTGTTATTGAGGACAACAGAAAAGCCTGGAGTGGAGACCACTGTATCGATCCTCGGATTGTACCGGGCATATTATTCTGTACTCAAAAAATTAATACTAAGACACCCTCCATCATGGATATTGCTCCAACTGTGCTCGAATTGTTCGGGCTGGAAATACCTTCTCATATGGACGGGCACTCGCTGATGGACACAGAGAATCTCTCTTTCGGTCAGAATAAAAATTAAACCGATATGTGATATAAAGGTTATATGTTGTATAACTAATGTTAAAGATAATAGAAAATGAAACACATAAATCGTAGAGAATTTATCAAATTAGGATTAGGCACAGGTTCTCTCCTCGCTCTGGGAAGTAGTTCAGACCTGGTTACAAAAGTTTTTGGAAAAACAAACACTCTAAAAAAAGCCCTGGTCCTCGGATTTGATGGAGTGGATCCCCACCTCCTTGAGGTCTGGATGAACCAGGGGAAACTTCCCAATTTCCAGCGTTTAAGGAGCAAAGGCAGCTTCCTGCCGCTCCAATCAAGCATTCCTGCTCAAAGCCCTGTTGCCTGGTCAAACTTCATAACAGGTACTGACCCTGGAGGCCACGGAATTTTCGACTTCCTCCATAGAGACCCAGAACGTTACTTCCCAGAATTCTCCGCATCTCAGACAGAAGAGGCAAAAAAAACAATTACAATCGGCAACCTTATTCTCCCTCTCTCTGGCGGAGACATCAAAAATCTGCGCAAAGGCAAGGCTTTCTGGCAAATCCTGGAAGACTACGATATACCGGCTACAATCTTCAAAATGCCTGCCAATTACCCGCCTGTGCCTACGAAGCAGAGAACTCTTTCTGGGATGGGAACACCTGACATCCTTGGATCAAACGGAATTTGCCATTATTACACAACTGAATCTACAAGGATCAACGAAGATATCGGTGGTGCAAGGGTCATGCCAGCCTCAGTGATCGGTAACAAAGTGGAAGCAAAGCTGCCTGGACCAGTTAATACATTCAAAAAAGACAGGCCCGATTCAACCATAGATTTCAAAGTTTTTATCGATCCTGTGAATCCCTTGGCCAAAATCGTCATCCAGGATCTTGAATTTATCCTCAAAGAAGGTGAATGGAGCGACTGGAAAGAAATCAGTTTCGGGATGATTCCAACGCAGAGCGCAAAAGGAATCTGCAAATTTCTGCTTAAACAGGTCCGTCCTGAATTTAAACTCTATGTCTCACCTGTGAACATAGATCCCAGCAATCCTCTCTGGCCCATCTCTACGCCGTCCGATTACGCAGAAGAACTGGCAGAGGAATTTGGACATTTTTATACGAAAGGCCTTCCTGCTGATTTTAATTCCTTGAATCATGGTATTTTAGACGAAGGGGAATTTCTGGAACAGGACGACATGGTACTAAGAGAGAGGAATGATATGTTGGATTATGAACTGTCTAGGTTCGATTCCGGTTTCCTCTTCTATTATCTTTCAAGTACTGATCAGAGGAGCCACATGTTCTGGCGTTTTCTCGACAAAGAGCATCCTGCATACGACGCCCAATTGGCTTTAGAATACGGAAACGCTATCGAGAATATTTATGTTGAGGCGGATAAAATACTGGCCAGGGCAATGGAAAAAACAGATAAAGATACTGTCCTGATAGTCATGTCTGACCACGGTTTTACCTCTTTTCGTCGCCAATTCCATCTAAATACATGGCTCAAGGAAAATGGATACCATTCTCTCATAAATGAATGGAAACAGGGCCAAAGCGATCTTTTCCTGAATACGAACTGGTCCCGAACCAAGGCTTACGCTCTCGGTTTGAACGGACTTTACATCAACCAAAAGGGAAGAGAAGGAGAAGGCATTGTTGAGCCGGGAGCGGAAAAGGAGGCTCTTGTCCACGAAATCGCTCAGAAGCTGGAAAACTTCTTAGATCCAAAAACTGGAGAAAGACCCGTTTTCCGAGCATACATTACCAAAGATGTCTTTCACGGGCCCTATGTGGAAGAAGCCCCGGAAATCATTGTCGGATACAACCACGGATACCGTGGCTCCTGGGCTACACCCCTGGGCAGAATCCCCAAGGAGATACTCGAAGACAACACGGATAAATGGAGCGGAGATCACTGTGTTTCCCCAGAAGTAACTCCTGGAATCTTCCTCACCGACCAAAAAGTCAAGCTCAAATCTCCTTCGCTCTACGATGTGACTGCCTCAATCCTTAAAATCTTTGGGATAAAGCAACCTGAAGAAATGAGGGGAAGACCGATATTTTAATCAGAGGAAATCCAATGGGAAAAGCCAAAGTAAAACTGGACAAGGGTTTAATGGATAAAGTAAAAAAATACGCCGAGATTTCTGGCTATTCCTCCCCTGAGGAATTCATAACCCATTGTCTAGAGAAAGAGATTTCAAAACTAGAAGAATCAGATTCTGAGGAGGAAATCAAAAAAAAGCTCAAGGGATTGGGCTACATCTCATAACCTGAATTATTCATAAAAAATGCCAATACTTTCTGCAATTACAGCAATATCAAGAACTTATCTGATATTGCTATAAATACTAATACAATGGTTTTCTCAAAAGATTATATTTATATTAATCGGCAATTACAAGAATATCAGCCATTTCCCTAGCAATAATATATAAATATAGCATATGATGTGGATTTTTAATTCCTCCTTCAGCAAGCTCTTCGAACTCATCTTTCTTCCCTTCCGCGATATGAGTCCCTGGATAGGTATGAGCATTATCTCCCTCTTAACAGGTTTTTTGATGCTTCTTGTCTTCCGTTTCACCTCGAATCAGAAAGGGATTAGGAAGGTAAAGAATAAGATAAAAGCCCATCTACTCGAATTTCGCCTGTTCAAGGACAGCTTGAGTATTACTCTAAAAGCCCAGGGGAATATTCTCCGTTATAACTTAAAATACCTCAGCTATTACGGAAAACCCATGCTAGTTATGATTATCCCTCTCATTCTCATTCTATTTCAGCTCAATCTCTGGTTCGGTTATCAGGCTCTAGCTCCTGGCGAAACAGCCATTTTGAAAGTCGAGCTAGAAGAAGGAATCAATCTCCTCAACTTGGAACTCACGATCGAACCCTCAAAGGGATTTGATATTGAAACCCCTCCGCTGAGAATCCAGGAAGAAAGGGAGATAAACTGGCGCCTTCGGGCGAGAGAAAAGGGCATCCACAATTTGACCATAGTAGCCGACAATCATAGGATCACGAAAAAAGTGGCAGTCGCCCAGAAGCCACTGAGTAAAATTTCTCCTCTCAGGATTAGGCGGAATTTTATCGAAGAGTTGATTAATCCTGGAGAATCGCCCTTATCGGGAGATCTTCCGATCAAAGCCATTGAAGTGAAATATCCAGCCAAAAAAATGAATCTCTTTGGATGGCAAATTCACTGGCTCATCATTTATGTCGTTTTTGCTGTAATTCTTAGCTTTGCTTTCCGAAGACTTTTCAAGGTCGAAATCTAATCCACTTCGTAAAAATCAGGAGCTGTGTCTTTCTCTCTTTTCATACTTAGTAATTCATCTACCCGATTCTTCAGGTGTTTCAAATCAACAGGTTTCTCAAGATAATCCTCGGCACCACAACCTTCTATATCATCCCTGAAGGGGATCTTTTTATAAACAGCCGTCAGTAATATGACCTTTATCTGTCCTAACTGCGGATCATTTTTTATTTTCCTGCATAGATCCAAGCCATGAATCTTGGGAATCAATAAATCGGTGATTACAAGGTCTGGCTTCTCTTTTACTGCCAATTCATACCCTTGAGCACCATCTCCTGCGCTAAAGACATGAAATCCTTGTTTGGAAAAGAATTTTTTGAGCATCTGGACAGCGGCTTTTTCATCATCAACCACTAAGATCTTCTTTTTCATTTGTCTTCTTATCTAAATTATAATCAATTTTTAAATTTATTCAATCTTGTTGAACCAGGCTATCTCCTCAAGCCTCTTCCTTTTCTTCCCCCTTGTAGGCTTTTTTTCATAATAGCCCACGGCCATGAGTGAGACTATCTTATATTTGCGAGGAATCTTTAAAAATTTCCGCGCCTTTCTTATATTGAACCACCCGATCCAGCATGTGCCCAAACCCAGCTCCTCAGCTTGAAGCACGATATGTTCGCCCGCGA
>CAZSPM010000187.1:0-5123 GCA_964608785.1 uncultured Eubacteriales bacterium | reverse complement strand
TTCCGCCTGTGCGATTAAATCTGCCGCAATGAAGGACGGATTGCCATACTTGTCGGCAATAATTAGGACTTCCGTGGGTCCGGCAATAAAATCTATGCCCACCCTACCATAAACATATTTTTTTGCTGCATTCACATAATCATTTCCAGGTCCAATAATTTTATCAACTCTTTTTATGGATTTGATCCCAAATGTCATTGTAGCAATGGCCTGAACTCCCCCAACTTTATATATTTCATCCACGCCGCTTATATTGGCAGCCACAAGAATCGCTGGACCAAGGGAGCCATTTCGGGAAGGAGGCGAACAAACCACAATCTCTCTTGCACCAGCCACCTTTGCAGGAACAGTTCCCATGATTAAAGAGGATATCAATGGATATCTTCCTCCAGGAATATAAACTCCTACCTGCTCTATAGGAATTATCTTCTAACCCGCAAAAACTCCCTGTTCAATTTTGTATTCAAAATCTTTGCATGTTTCCTTCTGTTTTTCTGCAAATTTTTTTAAATTATTGACAGCCTTTTCAATATTCGAAATTAAATCTCTATCAACCAGAGAATAGGAAAGTTCTATCTCCTCTTACTCTGCTCGAAATCTATCGAGTTCCGCATGATCATATTGCAACGTAAATTTCCTCACAGCATGATCCCCTTTCTCTTTTACTTCTGTGATAATCTTTTAAACTTCTGGGAAATCTTTAAATTCCTGATATTTAGCGCAGTTATGCTGCATAAAAAGTGGGTATTTTTTTCTTGACATTTTAGAACTAGTTATATAGAAATGATATCGAAAAAATGAACTATAAAAAAAATCAGTCAATAAATCCCTCCATGATAATGTCTAACCCGAACACGGGCTACACAAACTAGCAGCCTTTTGTTCGGGATCATCTCAAACTAAAACCTTTCCTTTTTATATTCAATATTAAATTTTTGCATCTTGACGGAGGTTAAGGAATGGACAAATATAAAACATGCGTTATGGGATGTACAGGACTCGTGGGCCAGCAGTTCATAAGAATGCTTGATGGCCACCCGTATTTTAAAATTACCGCTCTCTCCTCTACAAAGAAATCGGCAGGAAAAAATTATCGTGACGCCGTGGATTGGATTGTTGGCGGAGATGTTCCTGAAAGTGCAGAAGATATAGTTATAACTGACCTCTCCGGAGAAGACTTGGTGGAGATTGGAGTAAAGATTGTCTTTAGCGCCCTTCCTTCTGAAGCTGCACAAGAATTAGAGGAGGGGATGGCCAGGAAAGGCCTGCACATTTTCTCCAATGCGAGTGCCTGTCGGATGTATTCTGATGTTCCCATCCTTATCCCGGAAGTGAATCCAAATCATTTAGAGCTTGTTAAAACCCAAGCATCTCATGGTAATGGATTTGTCGTGACCAATTCCAACTGTACGACGACAGGGCTTGTTCTAAGTTTGAAACCGCTTTTGAATTTCGGCTTGAACTCGGTAACAGTGACGACATATCAGGCCCTGTCTGGCGCTGGGCGTCGAGGAGTCGCTTCCCTTGATATCGTCGATAATCTGATTCCCTATATAAGAGATGAGGAAGAGAAGATTGAAAGAGAAACAAAAAAGATCTTAGGCAAGATAGGCAAAGCGGGCATTAAAGATGCCGATCTGGAAATCAATGCAAGTTGTTGTCGTGTTCCAACCCGCACCGGACATCTTGAGAGCATCGTCGTTGAGCTGGATGACTATGTAGACACAGCAACTATCTCCAATGCACTAAGTTCCTTCCGAGGAATCCCAGTGGAAATGAAGCTCCCGACTTCTCCAGAAGTGCCTATAATCGTGAGAACGGAAGAAAACAGACCCCAGCCGTTATTGGACATGGATGCTGGAACTCCAGAGCGGGCGAAGGGAATGGCTGTTTCTGTGGGGAGAATTAGAAAAAAAGGGCGAAAAGTTGATTTCTTCTTGCTTGTTCATAACACAATTCGCGGTGCAGCAGGGACGTGCATTTTAAATGCTGAGCTTGCTGTAATGAAAAATTACATCAAATGAATCGGAAATTAAAGAGAATAAGGAGGCTAGAATGAAAGTCATGAAATTCGGAGGGAGTTGTTTAAAAAACGGAGAACATTTTCTGAAAGTAGCAGAAATAATTAAAACGGAGAATGATAATCCTGTTGTCATTGTATCAGCCATATCAGGCATAACGAACCTGCTCGAAAATAGCATCCAGATGGCAATCGAATCTGAAAAGAAGGTACTTGAAGTCATCATAACTATCAAAGCCAAGCACAAAGAAATAGCAGATGTTTCCATCCAGAATAAAGATATTCGACAGAGAACAATAAAAAGCATTGAACTATGGCTAAAAAAATTAGAACGGCTTCTATATGGAGTTACATATACTGAGGAGATCAGCGAATCACTCAAAGCACATATACTGAGTTATGGAGAGAGGCTCTCTGCTATCATACTTTCAGGGATTCTAAAAAGCCTGGGCAAAGATGTCATTGCGATGGAAGCCGATAAGATAGGAATAATTACCGATGAATCATTTGAAAACGCTACTGCTATACTTTCCGAGGTAAAGAAAAACATTAGATCTAATGTCTTACCTTTAGTCAGGAAAGGAGCAGTTCCAATAATCACTGGCTACTTTGGCTGTACTCGAGAAGGGAAGATAACCACCTTTGGGAGAAATGGTTCTGATTATAGTGCGGCGGTTATCGCTTATGGCGTTGGCACCAATGTGCTTGAAATATGGAAGGATGTCGATGGGTTTATGAGTGCTGATCCAAAAATCATAAAAAGCTCGCACAGGATAGATGAACTTTCCTATTACGAGGCGGCAGAGCTGTCATACTTTGGCGCAAGGGTACTCCATCCACGCACTGTCGAACCTCTTTCCGAGATATCTATTCCCATACATGTAAGAAATTTATGGAACACAGAAAACGAAGCGACAAAAATATTGCCTTGTGGTTATGAGACGGAGGATGTTGTCAAGAGCGTTACCTACAACAAAGACATTTCTGTTTTGAGAATTTATGGTCCTGGGGTAGGATACAAACCCGGAATAATTGCAGAAATAGGGGGTATACTCTCTGATCAAGGCATAAATATTTATTCCATCATCACATCTCAGACTTGTATAAACCTCCTCATAGATAGTAAAGACTCGCATCAAAGCTTCGAAGCCATACAGAAACTCGCAGGTGGTGTCATCGAAAAGGTGAATCTGGCGAATGATGTGGCGCTCATTGCCGTTGTGGGAGAAGGCCTTTTGGGAAAGAAAGGGATTGCAGCCCGGGTATTCTCAGCAGTTGCTGAAGAAAATATCAATGTTGAGATGATATCTTCCGGTGCTTCTGAAGTAGCTTCATATTTTATAGTGAATAAAGGATATGTCGAAAGAACAATCAATGCCATACATCGAGAATTTTTTGAGGAGAAATAATTAAAATACTAGAGCCAAAAAAGAAAAAAAATATTGACATTGAAAATGAAGCCCTGTATATTAAACCGACAATGAATCAAAAATTGCATCACCTCTTAAAAGGATCAATCCACCGCATGATAATGTGTAGCCCGAGCGCAGGGACTGCCCTTTAGGGTGTCTGTGCCGGGAGTCACATCCTCGCAACCCAAAGAATTCAACTTTTCGGCCTAAACCAGCCCTGTGCTTGGGATATTTTCTAAATCCGATTAGCTCACTTGTCTGTGCTCTTCAATTTTTTTCAGTGCAGACAAGACTTAGGCTCAATGACTTTTTTTTTAGTAGAATCATTACGAGGAGGAAACAATGAGATTTGCAACAATAGCCATAAGGGCTGGTCAATCTCCTGACCCGACAACAGGTGCAATCAGCTTTCCCATATATCAAACATCCACCTATGTTCAGGAGGAGCCCGCAAAACACAAAGGGTTTTCCTATTCCCGCACAGAAAATCCAACAAGAAAAGCACTCGAAGAAAACATAGCAGCCCTTGAGAGTGCAGTATATGGGCTGTGTTTTGCCAGTGGGCTTGCGGCCATTAACACTGTTCTAAACTTACTCAAAAGCAGTGACCACGTCATTGCTCCTGATGACCTTTATGGCGGAACCTACAGGATTTTCAT
This sequence comes from uncultured Eubacteriales bacterium, assembly GCA_964608785.1. GTDB lineage: Bacteria > Acidobacteriota > Aminicenantia > Aminicenantales > Aminicenantaceae. The sequence continues at coordinate 1,032 of CAZSPM010000187.1, read as the reverse complement.
GGAAGTCTACAGAAAATATGGTATCGATTTTACTTTTGTGAATGAGACAGATTCGGATAATGTCCAGAGGGCTGTTCAGAAAAAGACGAAAATAATCTGGATTGAAACTCCATCAAATCCGCTACTGAAGATAACAGACATAGAAGCACTATCCCTTATTGCCTCAAGCCATGGCTGTCTGGTTGTCGTAGATAATACATTTGCATCACCCTTCTTGCAGCAGCCTCTTTCGCTGGGTGCTGACATTGTCATTCACAGCACAACAAAATATCTCGGTGGTCATTCCGATGTTATCGGCGGGGCCTTGGTGACGAAGCAGAAGGATCTGTTTGAACAACTCAAGTTTTATCAAAATGCTGTCGGCGCAGTACCAGGACCGCAGGACTGTTACCTTCTTCTACGTGGCATAAAAACGCTGTCTCTGCGGATGGAAAGACATTGTGCAAATGCAAGAGCAATCGCAGCTTTTCTCGACGATCATCATACAGTAAGTAAAGTCTATTATCCAGGGCTCCGCACACATGAGGGCTATCCAATTGCTAAAAAGCAGATGAAGGATTTTGGTGCGATTGTCTCCTTCCAACTCAAATCAGGCTGGAAGGGTGCATTTATATTCACTAAGGCGGTTAGACTTTTTTCACTCGGTGAAAGTCTGGGAACGGTCTTTTCTCTTGTGAATCATCCTGCGAGTATGACTCATGCCTCCATCCCGCAGGAGGTTCGAGAAAAGACCGGAATTACTGACGGTCTTTTAAGATTATCCGTTGGATGCGAAGATGTGAATGATTTGATCGAAGACTTGCAACAGGCACTTACCACAGTCAAAAAAAGATAGTCAAGAAATAATAAAACAGGAAACAGGAATTAATCTAAGCCATGATTTTCTAGCTTAGCCATTGAAGAAGAGATATATTCTTTAAGCTGAATCTCGGAGAGTGTGTATGCTGTTTAGGAGTTATTTGCCCAAGATTTCCTGTTGACAATGTTAAAAATATCTTGACAATCTCTTTTTTTTATATATGATAACCTTTC
>CAZSPM010000186.1:0-5185 GCA_964608785.1 uncultured Eubacteriales bacterium | reverse complement strand
TTCATCTCCCAATAAGTTGATGAAAAGTCTTTCCTATCCTTTCGTCATTCCTGCGGAAGCAGGAATCCAGTCTATTGTAAAATATTTTTTTTATTCTTCTAGATTCCCGCTTCCGCAGGAATGACAAAAAGGAGTGTAAATAACAGCTTAATTAACAACTTAATTGTATGTCTATTATATTACTTTTCCAACTAATTGGAGGATGACCAAATTTCCTTTCTTGCTAATAAATCTCACTCAACATTCACTTTAAATTACTAGATTATTCCTCCTGCGCTGAGCTGTTTCAAATAGCAGCAGTCAATCTATTTTTTTCTGTCTGAACGATCTGGATAGGCAGGCCTCTTGGGTTTTTTCGGCGGTGCTTTTTTCAAGAGGTCAAGAACAACTGCAATGGCTTTTTCGAGCTGTGGATCTTTGCCTGCAGCCATCTCGTGCGGAGGATTTTCCACTTCAATATCTGGATCCACTCCATAGCCCTCGACATCCCAGTAGCCGTCAGGGTGCCAAATGGCTATGTTTGGTGCTGTAATGAAACCGCCGTCGATCAGCATGGGATTGCCGCTGATACCAACGAGTCCACCCCAGGTCCTTTTTCCAATTAAAGGTCCGAGTCCAGCCTTCTTGAAGCTGTACGGAAAGGCATCTCCTCCAGAGCCAGCCCATTCGTTAATTATCATCGCTTTCGGTCCGATATGGGATAACTGAGGAATAGTGATATCGCGATGTTCCCTTCGGGCAGCATAGGCATACAGGGGTCGATTCATCAATTCTATAAAGCGGTCTGAGAATTGACCACCGCTGTTGAACCGTTCGTCGATGATCAGACCATCCAGCCTGTGCTGCGGGATGAACTGACGCACTAATTCATTCTGCCCATTTATACCCGTATCTGGAACATAGATGTAACCCACTTTTCCATTTGTTGCTTTTGCCACTTTCTTCCGGTTACCCTCGATCCAGGCGAGGTTGATCAGACGGGATTCGCTGGACATGGGCTTGACAATGACATCCCGGGCTCCAGTCATATCTGCTGTGGAATTAATCGTCAATATGACTACCTCGCCGGCAAGCCCTTGAAAAGAAGCCCAGATGTCTTTGGATGTATCCAATGGCTGACCGTTTACTGCGAGGAGATATTCTCCTTCATCCACCTTGATACCAGGCCGACGAAGCGGTGAACGCACCTCTGCATCCCAAGGAGCTCCTTCGTATATCTTTTTGATACGAAAAGCACCTTTTTCTCTGTCCAACTCAAAATCACACCCCAGAAGTCCAACTGGAATCCTCTTGGGTCCTTCGATATCGCCTCCTCCTACATAGCTGTGAGAGACATTCAGCTCAGCAATCATCTCACCGATCACATAATTTAAATCCCCACGGTCTACAACATAAGGCATCATGGCTCTATACCGTTTTTTTATGGCTTTCCAGTCCAGTCCGTGCATGTTGGGGGCATAGAAAAAGTCGCGTTCGATCCGCCAGGCCTCGTTAAAAAGCTGATTCCACTCCTCACGGGGCTTTATCCATGAACGCATCTTATTGGTGGCGATCTTCCCGTCCCCGACTTTCTTCTTGGGTGCGAGAGGAATAATTCCCCAAGTGTTTCTGCTCCGGTACAAGACCTTCTTTCCATCAGCCGACAAATCGTACGTATCGATTTCTGATATAACAACCGTTTCTTTTCGTTCTTTCAGGCCATAAAAAGCCAGTGTTCCCGAAGGCACACCAGGCATGGCAGCACCGGTCGCAGGATAGCGAGAATAGACGACTTTGCCTTTGATCGCGCGCAGTGGTCCGACATTCCCGGCATTTATTGGGAGTTTGATTACCCGTTGTTCAATGCCAACAAAGTCGATTTTAACTGGCTTCGGTTTTTCTTCTTTCTTTTCTGGTTTCTCAGCAGGTTTTTTTGCGGATTTCTTTTCAGGCTTTTCTTTCTGTTCGGCCTTTTTCTTCTTTTCTTCTTTAACCTTCTCTTCATCACTCTGTGGTACAAGCGGCGAATCGACATCTTTACGGAGAGTCACCGCATAAATATTGGTGGTGTTTGGATAAACCCAGGTATCATCCATATCACCGTAAACCGGTCTAAAGGTACGGTCAGAATAGAAGAAAAGATATTTCCCTTCTGGATCAAACACAGGCCAAGAGTCATTATAATATCCACTTGTCACCTGATGCTTTTTTTTCTGGGAAGTATCATAGATCATAACTGCACCCTGCCCATTCTCCATATGGTTCGTGTATGCAAGCCAGCGACTATCCGGTGACCAAGTGAAGTTAAAAATATATGTCACCTTGTCTTTATCCACAAAAGTGGGTTTGCCATCTTCAATATTAAGGATAAATAGGCTGCTGGTTTTATCCAGGAAAGCAATCTTCTTGCTATCGGGTGCCCAAGCCAGCCCAAAATAATAACCGCTTCTTCCCTTGATAACCTGACGTTCCTTTCCCTTGCCATCGCCACTGCGCAGGTACAATTCATACTCTCCGGTGCGGTCAGAGAAGTAAGCGACGTATTTTCCGTCTGGGGACCAGGCTGGATAGCGCTCAGCCACTCCTGAGGTATTTGTTAAATTGCGAACACTGCCGTGCTTCTCGGGAACTGTAAAAACTTCACCGCGCGCCCCAAATAAAGCTCGTTTACCGCTGGGCGAGAGAGAAAAAGCCTCAATATTCCTTGAGCAGTCTTTGAGCTGGGCTCGGATCTCAGGAAGGTCGGATGGCACTTGGATGGAGACCGGATTGGACTTTTCGCTCTTCAGGTCGAGTAAATAGAGCTTTCCACCGTTTTCAAAGATGATAGAATCTGGGCCAAGGCTCGGCCACTTTACGTCATATTCAATAAACTCGGTGACCTGATGCGTTTTTTTTGTGCTGAGATCATAAGCCCAGATATTGAGTTTTTTTCGCTCGTCCCGGTCGGAGAGGAAATATATCGTGTTTCCATGCCACATGGGCAAAGCATCTGTCCCTTCAAAATCGGTTATCTTCTCTGAAGTGTTTTTCACCAAATCATAAAGCCACAAGTCACTGGCCATTCCTCCTCTATATCTCTTCCATGTTCGAAACTCACGGGAGATGTACTGGAAAGCCATGCGATTGCCGTCCGGACTAAAACTCGCCAACTCCCCGTAAGGGAGTGGAAGCATTTCCGGCATACCACCTTTAACTGGTTGCTTGAAGAAGCGATTAAACCGGTAGGAAGGGCTCTTCATTCGTGATCGAAAGAGAACATTTTTTCCATCAGGGTACCATTCCACAACCAAATCAGAATCTGGATGGTGTGTTAACCTTTTTGGACTGCCGCCCACTGCAGGCATGCTGTAGACATCTGTGTTGCCATCGTAATTGCCGCTAAAAACAATCGTTTCACCGTTCGGCGAGAACTTTGGAAAGGCCTCATGTCCCTTTGGAGAGCTTAGCTGGCGGGCTAGTCCGCCTTCTTTAGGTACGATCCAAAGATCGCCAGCATAAACAAACACAATCTTATCTGCGCTCACATCTGGAAAGCGAAGCATGAGAGCATCCGGCACTTTGCTCTTGTTGGATTCACCAATTGCTAATGCTGCCGATAAATACAAAAACATGCCAATAAAAATTAAAATAAAAGAACGCTTCATGATAATGACCTCCTTTTAAAAGAATTTGATTTGGATATTAATGAATTTATGATCAACATCCTTCAGAATTAAGGACTCAATAAGGTTAAAACGTTCGATATGTCTAAGTAAAAAATAGTATAAAAACAAAATATTATTAGCAAGCAAAAAGAAATCTTTATTCAATGGGGTCAGACCTTTAAAATTTTAGTTATTCTTTGGGGCTAGCATAGTTAAAAAAAATGTCATTCCCGCAGAAGCGGGAATCCAGATACGTCTGGTTTCCTGCTTCTGCGGGAATGACGAATGGATAGCAGGTAGCAGGAATGACGAACATGATTCTGGATTCCTGTTACCTGCTACCCGCTACCCGCTTTCGCGAGCATAAGCTTCGCGAGCACAAGCTTCGCGGGCACAAGCTTCGCAGGTACAGGAATGACAGAAAGCGTTCTCTTCTTTCTGGATTCCCTCTTACGAGGGAATGACAGAAAGCCCGACCCCAATGCTATTTATAAAACTAAAGTTTTCAAGGTCTGACCCCGATGATTCCATATATTTGACTGCGTCATTTAGAGTGTGGTAAATTTATCCAAGCTTAGAGTGGACAAAAATTAACGAAAAGAAGGAGGTGACTTTATGAAAAAAAGGTTAAAACTTGTTGTTTTCGCATCATTGCTTATAATCCTCGTAACTTTCACTTCAATGCTTTCAGCTCAAGGCAAGCTAAGAGTAGCGGTTGTAAATTTTGAAAACAAGAGCACCTGGCACTGGTGGGGTGACAAACTAGGAGAAGCGGCTGCGGATGTTTTTATCACCGCTCTCGTGAATACTGGCAAATTTAGTATAATCGAGAGAGAAAAAGTCAATGCGATTTTAAGAGAGCAGGACTTTGGGGCCTCTGGTGCTGTGACGGCCCAGACTGCTGCAAAAATTGGCAAAATGCTGGGAGTAGACCTCATGCTGACAGGCTCTGTCAGCCAATTCAGCGTCAGCAAGACAGGAGCAGGCCTAAGAAGAGTTGGACTCGGAGTGACTACAGGCAAAGTCGTTCTTCAGGCACGGTTAGTGAATACCACGACAGGTGAGATCATCGTTGCAGCAGAGGAAGAAAACAAGAAAAGACTGATTGGAGCTCGCTATAAAAGTGCAAATTTTCAGCAGAATTTCGATATCGGGCTAGCCAATGAGGTAATGCATCCAGCCGTGGAGAAGATGGTTGCTAAAATCATAGGCAAAACTGCAGGATTAACACCGGCTGCTCCTACCGGAAGAGTTGTTAAAGTGGAAGGCACAAAAGTATGGATTAACCTAGGCGCGAATGCGGGATTGAATGTAGGGGATGAGTTTGAAGTCTATCGCCAGGGTGAAGAACTGATTGATCCTGATACCGGACTTTCTTTGGGTGCAGAAGAAGAGAAAGTCGGCAAAATTGTTGTTACCGAAGTCAAAGATAAGTACTCAATCGGGACTGTTCAAAGTGGAGATGTAAAAGCCAAGGATTTTCTGAAAAAACTGTAATTTTCAAGCTATTTAGCCGGTCCCCTTAGAACCCTGGCTGGGAGTGTTATGAGGGCCTTGAA
>CAZSPM010000185.1:0-5194 GCA_964608785.1 uncultured Eubacteriales bacterium | reverse complement strand
TTTTATGAAAGGAGGTGAGAAGGAATGAAGAAACGACCTATTATTTTTTCAATTCTTATGTTGCTTTTGACCTGTACTCTTTTAGCACAACAGCCAGAAATCGAAAATCCGCTTCAACTAAATGAAGGAATTCTAGTTGCGATATTTTCTGCCTTCGGAATCGGATTGTTCGGAATTATCCAGATGGTTAAACAAGTTTTGAAAACCTCAACATGGACTGAAAGGGCAAGAGATATTGCTGGATATGTTATTTCTTTTGTCGCATCGGCTGGCTGTGCGGTAGCGGTTCTTATGTCAATGCAGAAATTCACAATTTTACGCTTTGTTCTCTATACGCTGGGAGTTTGGATTGAAGCAAGCGGTATTTGGAAAGGAATGAAAGAGCTCGTCAAAAAACACGCTTAACATTTTGGATTTTAGGGATGGGATGGAGGGATTTAAAGGAGAGCTATATTGAACCCTCAAAATAAAAGAGATTTAACTGGACAGCGATTTGGAAGATTAATTGCATTAAAAGATTCAGGGGAAAGATGTTGTAGAAATATAATTTGGATATGCAAATGTAGTTGTGGAAATGTTACGAAAGTCAAAGGTACTCAATTAACCGTAGGAAAGACTAAATCTTGTGGATGCCTTCTTAAAGAAGTGGCTGCAATTAAAGGTAGAAAAAGATTTAAACATGGAGAAGGTGGAGACTCTAGGCTTTATCGAATTTGGGCAACAATGAAAAAACGATGTTATAATTCTAAATTTCATGCTTATCATAGATATGGAGGAAGAGGAATTAATGTTTGTATAGAATGGAAAAATGATTTTATAAAATTTAGAGATTGGGCATTAATAAATGGATATCAGAATAATTTAACGATAGATAGGATTGATAATGATGGAAATTATGAACCCAACAATTGTCAATGGCTTACTCGATCTGAAAATTCTAAAAAAGGAATTTCCGTTGTCTAAGGTCAAGTGTTATGCGATCTCTTGTTCCTCTGACATCGAAGTGGATACCCGTAAACTCTATGTCTGGGGAGGGGGAGGGATATCTGCACGATGGCTTCCTGAGTCTATTTGGGAGGCAAAGAGAAGAGCCGAGCAATGTCGCAAGGAGCTCGGATGCGACCCATGCGATTGTGAAATACATGAAATAACCATAGATAGGAAAAAACCCACCAAAAAGCAAATTTTAAGGAATTTATAAAATCCGCAAAAATAGGCTAAATTTTAGGCTTGTTTTGGAAAAGTCATATTCATCGACATATTAAAGCTTTTATGAAATATACTATCAATCCGATAGAGAATATTTTGTGTTTTCTTGAAAAATCACTTATTCTAGATATGAAATCTATCTCGATTTTGTGAGATATTTTGGGTTTGGATATTTTCAGGAAATCGCATTATTTGGATATGAAATCTGCCATCATTTGGCGCCAGAATTCGAAATCGTAAGAAATCAAAATAATTGAATATCCAGAAAATTAATCTACCTCACTTTGAGATACACAAAGAGACTTTATGATTTTGAAAATATTGCAATATTTGAAATTGAAATCTGTCGGCGTTTGATATCTTATAAATAGATTGTATGATTTCATAAAATCATAATATCCGTCCAAGCAAATCTGCCTGCATTTGAGATTTTATCAAGAGCCACATGATTCAAGGAAAATCGCCATATCCGAGGAGCGAATCTGTCGGCTTGCGACGAAACGGGAATTACTTGTGAATTTCGGGAAAATCGCATCACTCTCCAAAAAATCCACTTTTTGAGCCTAATTCTCTCGGGGAAAATCGCCTTTTTTGCGGTTTTTTCCTCGGATTTGTGTATTTCTGAGAAATCGCATGGTTCTCGAAATAATCCAACGTCATAAAATGAGAAGCCTTCAGATTATATAAAACCAGAGAAATCGCCGATTCTCAGAAAAGACTTGTCGTCATTTGACGAGAGAGTCTCTGGTTTTATGAATTTGGGAAAATCGAATAATTGGCAAAAGGAATCTGTCTCTATTTGACAGATTAATTCCGATTTGTGAAAAATAGAAAAAACTGAATATTCAGGAATGGAATTCAACATGGCTTCGTGATTACATTTCAACTATATGTTTTCTTGAAAAATCGAATAATAGAGAGTTCGGAAAAATGTGCTTTTAAGATATCAGAAAAATATTTATTATTTGAAGAAAATCGTATAATCCGGGAATCAATCTTATCGTAGTTTCACGACTTGATTCAGGATTTTATGATTCAAAAAGAATCGCAATATTAGGGCTTTCGACAAAATACACTACCGTTCCGATATGGATTAATTTGTGGAAAGCCAAAAAATCGCAATATTAGACACTAATAATTATTCTGCAATTTTCTGAAATTCTCGCTATTTTCCCCATATAGCAAAAAAGCTAATTGAAATCTTGCTTGTCAAATTTTCTATTTAAGCTATCTTCTGAGTGATATGTCTCTATCTACGGATGGCCATCCAGAGAGCGCAATTCTGAGATCCTACGCCAAAAGAGTTGCCGCTATTTCCTATATCAAACACTGGATCGGAACTCCCTATATCTGGGGAGGAGACGATTTTTCTGGAATCGACTGCAGCGGATTGACTCACGAATACCTTCAATCTGTAGGCCTAGAGCCTCATGGCCACGATGCTACAGCTCATGACATCTATTTGAGATTCAAAGAAAAGAAGGTCGAAGAAGGTTACATAGGCTGTCTCGTTTTTTGGTTTAAGGGAGGCAAAGCGATTCATGTGGGGATAATGCTTGATAAGGATCATGTTATCGATTCTTCCGGGGGAGGGCATAAAACAAAGACTATCCAGGATGCGATAAAACATAATGCCTTCGTCAAGGTCAGGCCTCTAAATTACAGGGGTGATAGTTACAAGATCATAGATCCATTCAAGAAATCAGAATGAAAGATACGCTTAAAATAATTGCGGCTTTAATCCCTTTAGGGAAAAGCATTTTTAAATCCATAAAAAAGGCAAAGGATGAAAAAGAAAAACAGAAGATTCTTGAAGCCCTGCGTACTAGCAATATTGTTGATCTTAATAAGTTGCTCAGTAAGTAGTTGCAGAAAAGAACTCAAGCTTATTCCTTTGGGAGACGTGAGAGTTATCCAAAAACTTCCCAACGGCAATTTTGAGGTAACGCCAGCATTTATTTATGAATTTTGGAAGATGAAAAAGGAGTTGGATAAGTTAAAGGGGGATTGATAATGGAGAAATATGCCTGGCTGGCCATTTTAACATTGGCTCAGATAGTCCAATTTTTAGTTGTGAAGAGGAATGGAAGGAAAACATCAAATAATCCTGGATCAAATTCGGTTCCTGGAAAAAATCAAGTTTGTACTGATCATAGTAATCAATTAGCGAAATTGAACACAGAAGTTGAATATCTGAGGGAGGATATAAAAGAGGCAAAAAAAGATACAGAGAAAAACTTCGATATCATCTATGCAGAGCTGAGGAAGGGGAAATGAATACTCCGATAAATGAATCCTATAGGAAAGAAAGAAGACAGGAATATTCAGAAGCTGTGAGAGAGGTTAAAAAGAAAAAAAGGCATAAGGTTAGACTTATTCCTCCAAGTAAGAGGTATCCAAGGTGAGCCTTACTCCAAAACAAGAACGATTCGTCAAAGAATACATCATAGATCTAAATGCCACTCAGGCTGCAATCAGAGCTAAATACAGCAAGAAGACGGCCAATGAACAGGCCTCGAGGCTGTTAGCAAAAGTTAGTATCCAGAAAGCTATTCAAAGGGAGAAAAAGAAGAGAGAGAAGAGAACGGAGATCACACAAGATAAAGTTTTGAAGGAGCTGGGCCTGATAGGCTTTTCGGATCCGGCCGACGTTCTTGAGATTGAGGAAGGCGGCCTTATCATAGCCAAGAAATTCGATGATATGCCAAAAGACAAAAGGCGGGTATTGAAGGGAGTTAAAGAGGATAGGGTGATTAGAGAAACGCCTGACGGGAAGCAGATGGTTGTTCACGACAAGATCAGATATGAATTCTGGGACAAGATCAAGGCTTTGGAACTTCTAGGAAGGCACTTAGCGATGTTTACCGACAATGTAAAACATAGCGGCGAAATAAAACACGCAGTTTTCCTAATGCCAAGGCCAAAAAGGAATAATAATGCTAAACGTTGAGCAAAGCGTCGTTTACGAAGCCAGGCCAAAACAGGCCGAGTTTCACTCATCCCCTGAGATGTATAAGCTCTACGGCGGCGCTATGGGCGGAGGAAAAACCTGGGCCCTGTGTGCTGAAGGGGTCGCTCTTTCTCATGATTACCCGGGTAATAGAGGCTATGTATGCAGACATACCTTAAAAAGCTTCAAGAAAACAACGTTCCTTGTCCTTGATAGGATGCTCCAGGATGCCGGCGTAATTGAGAAGCATCATCAGACAGAGAATTATTATCTCCTGAGAAACGGATCCATTATCTTCTATGGAGGCCTGGGAGATGATCTCCGGGCCATTGAAAAGCTCAAATCTATGGAGCTCGGCTGGTTTGCCATTGATGAGGCTTCTGAGACGACTGAGAAATTCTTCTTTATGCTTTCATCCCGCCTACGACTGAAGCTCATTGGAATTCGGTATTTTGGCCTTTTGGGATCTAACCCGGATCCTGGATGGCTGAAGCATAGATTCATTGATCAGAAATTAAGCGATCACATATTCATTCCAGCTCTGCCAAAAGACAATCCGGATCTGCCGCCTGATTATATCAAGCGTTTAGAAGATATCTTTCCTCCGGAATGGCAACAGCGCTTTCTGGAGGGAGACTGGACCGCATTCGAAGGCACAAATAATGTCTTTCCTTTTTCTGCGATCCAGGCTGCTATGGATAGGGAGCTCGAGCCAGGGAAGCCGGTTGAGATAGGAGGAGATATCGCGAGATATGGAGGAGATGAATCGGTCAGCGTTTTAAGGCAAGGACCTAAAGTGAAGATCCTCTGGAGAGAGAGGAAGATAGATCTAATGACTGTGACCGGTAAATTCGTTCAGGATATAAAAGGGAATAAACCAAAGGGAATCAAAATAGATGCTGACGGTTTAGGTGGGGGCGTAGTGGACCGCTTAAGAGAGCAAGGGAAAGAAGTCGTGGAGATCCACGGCGGGGCAAAGCCCAGGGATCCGGAGCAGGTCAAGAACCTAACAACTGAGATCTAGTGGGCGGATGA
>CAZSPM010000184.1:0-5194 GCA_964608785.1 uncultured Eubacteriales bacterium | reverse complement strand
GGGAATCCCTGAAGCGACTTTGAAGATTTAGCCTTCCCGAGCTGTCTTTCGAAGGAACCCGACAAAGTCGGGCACCGAGGATGTTTGAGCACCGCCTTTATAAAGGATGAGAGCTCTGGTTTGAACAGAGGACATCATGCAGGTAGATAGGACCAGATGTGCGCAGTTCCGCAGGCGCTGAGAAGGACAGTGAGGGAATGGCGTGAAAAATCTGAACGGAGCAAAGAGATTTCTAAAATCAAGCTAGCATTACGGTTTTGGAGATGCTCCCGAATAAATGCAGACAGGCTACTTTTCACCAGACCAACAAGGACACTCCAAATTCTGGAACATCCGCTGCAGTAAAAAGTTGCCTATCCCCTTTTCATTTCCTCTTTCCTTATCTCTCCACAGGTGGGCTTGATGAATCAAGCCCCTACCACAAAAAATAGAACCACATCAATTTGCATGGCTTAATTATTTGTGCTAGAATTTTTTCGATCAAACCTTCAAGGAGATAAGATGTCAGGGCATTCTAAATGGCACTCTATTAAGTATAAGAAAGCGGCCCAGGACGCCAAGAGAGGGAAAATATTCACAAAAATTATCCGAGAATTAGCTATAGCTGCCCGCATAGGGGGAGGAGATCCTGATACCAATCCTCGATTAAGGAAAGCGATCTCTGACGCCAAAGCCGTAAACATGCCTGCAGATAACATCAAAAGGGCTATTATGAAAGGCACAGGTCAACTTGAAGGGGTAAACTATGAGGAAATCGCCTATGAAGGGTACGGGCCAGGTGGTGTAGCCATTTATGTGGAAGCTTTATCCGATAATAAAAATAGAACCGTCTCAGAGCTAAGACATGTCTTCTCTAAAAACGGAGGAAACATCGGCGAATCCGGTTGTGTCTCCTGGATGTTCAAACGCAAAGGGTATATCGTTGTCGAACAATTAAAAGCTTCAGAGGATGAACTATTGGATATCGCCCTTGAGGCAGGGGCAGAGGATTTAAAGGAAGACGGCAGCAACTATGAAATCTTTACTCTCCCAGAAAATTATGAAGCCGTGGTCGATGCATTCAAAGAGCACAACATTGAGCTAGCTGCTTCTAACCTTGGTTATATTCCTCAGAATTATGTGAAGCTGGAGGGAAAACAAGCTCAACAACTTCTCCGCCTGATGGAAGAACTAGAGGACCACGATGATGTTCAGCATGTCTGGGCCAACTTTGACATCGATGAAGAGGAAATTGCCAAATATTCGAGCTGAAAAAAAAATCTAATGAGGGTCCTCGGAATTGATCCAAGCATACGATCTACAGGATTTGGCATCATTGAATATTCAAATAACACCTATTCAGTCCTGAAATATGGTGTGATAAGACCCTCCCGTACTCAGCTCTTCCATCACAAGATAAACCAAATAAAATCCAGTTTGGAGGATATTATAGTAACCTTTGAACCTGAGGAGGTGGCTATCGAAAATCTTTTTTACGCTCAGAATATCAAAACAGCCATAACCCTTGGCCAAGTAAGAGGTGCTACCCTTGTGGCTATTGCTACCCATAATTGTTCACTCTATGAATATTCGCCGTTGGAAATAAAGAAGGCCGTTACAGGTTACGGTCGAGCAGATAAAAATCAGGTCATGATGATGGTCAAAACGCTCCTCAATATTGGGGACGAAAAACTGGAGACAGATGCCTCAGATGCCCTAGCCACAGCTTACTGCCACCTGAGCTCAAGAATTTTTCAGCAGAAAATAAAAGAATCAGAGGGGAGGAGCTAAAAGAAAAATGATTGCCTATCTCAAAGGAAGCCTCATTCAAAAATCAACCAACCAGATTGTCCTTGATATCAGTGGAGTTGGTTACCGCGCCTGGATTCCCCTTTCTACCTATCTCAAGCTTGGAGAGCTCCATGAAGCATTGGAGCTTTTTATATATACACACGTGACAGACAATTCTCTATCTCTCTACGGATTCGCAACTGAAAAGGAGAAGAAAACGTTCCTGAAATTAATCACTATCTCGGGAATCGGTCCCAAGCTCGCTCTGAATATTCTCTCTGGAATCGAAGCATCAGACCTTGAAGATGCCATCAGGCAGAGTGATGTAGACCGCATATCCCTCATCCCAGGCATCGGAAAAAAGACAGCCATGCGCATCGCCCTCGAACTCCAAGAGAAACTCGATAAGAAAGAAAAAGTATTGGTAGCAAAGGGTTCCCAGGAAAAAGAAGATATAATATCAGCCCTCATGAACCTGGGCTTCAAAAGAAAAGAAGTCGAAAGAATAGTGGATGAGACTATAAAAACGTTGACACTCGAGGCCGATTTCGAAAAACTTCTCAGAGAAAGCCTGAAAAGAATGGCAAAAGTATGATATTTTTAGTGTAGGGGTTTGATTTATCAAACCCACCTGAAAATTCAGCAAAGAATAAAAAAGAGAAAAGGAAACGGAAAATAATGGAAGCGGTCCTGAGTCCTGTCAGAACAAAAGAAGACCTTCTCTTTGAAGACAGCCTCCGCCCCCGGGATTTTGAAGAATTTATCGGTCAGGAAACCGTTAAGTCAAACCTAAAAATCTTTATCAAAGCCGCTCAAAAAAGAGATGAGCATCTTGACCATGTTCTTCTTTACGGACCTCCGGGTTTGGGGAAAACGAGTCTCGCCTATCTCATCGCCAAGGAGATGGGTGTAGGAATCAAGCCCACCTCGGGACCGGTGATTGAGAGAACTGGAGACCTTTCCGCTATCCTCTCAAATCTGCAGCCAAAAGAAATTCTGTTCATAGATGAGATTCACAGGCTCCACCCTTCTGTGGAGGAAATTCTTTATTCGGCCATGGAAGACTTTAGGCTGGATATCGTTATCGGTCAAGGGCCAAGCGCCAGAAGTCACAAATTGCACTTAAAAAAATTCACCATGATCGGGGCAACTACCCGAGCCGGACGGATAACACCTCCTCTGAGAGGAAGATTCGGTATCATCCACCGGCTCGATTACTACAAAAAAGACGACCTCAAAAAAATTATCAAACGGTCTGCCTCTATCCTTAATGTCTCTATTGATGAGAAAGGAGCTGAACAAATTGCCCTCCGCTCCCGAGGAACTCCGAGAGTCGCTAACAGATTATTGAGGCGTGTGAGAGATTATGCCGATGTGAAAGGCACGGGAAAAATCACGGGAAATGAAGCCTTTAAAGCCTTGGAGATGATGGAGGTCGACTCTCTCGGCCTGGATGAAGTGGACAGAAAAATTCTCCTAACCATCATTGAAAATTTTGGTGGGGGCCCGGTAGGAATCAATACAATCGCTGCGGCCATTGATGAAGAAAAAGACACAATTGAATCTATCTACGAGCCATTTCTGTTGCGCATCGGGTTTTTAGAACGGACAACCCGAGGAAGCAAAGTTACCTCAAAAGCTTATGCCCACTTGGGCCTTTTATCTCCCTCATCACAGCAAAAATTATTTAAAAAATAAGGATGCACTGGGGTCAGGCTTTTAAAACTTTAGTTATTCTTTGGGTTCCGCTGGGATTGAAAAAAATGTCATTCCTGCGTAAGCAGGAATCCAGGACTATCTACTTTCTGGATTCCTGCTTACGCAGGAATGACAGAAAGTTATGAAAGCCTGACCCCGATGTTAACGGATGATTTTGACTATTCTCTCCCTCAAGAACTCATAGCCCAAAAGCCACTCCGTCTGAGAGACCAATCGAAGATGATGGTCCTCAACCGCCAAAGCGGTGAAATCATCCATTCACAATTTAAGGAACTACCCCATTATTTGAAAAAAGGAGATGTCCTAATCCTTAATAACACCAAAGTTATTCCCGCAAAAGTATGGGGTGAGATAGAAGGAAAAGAAATTGAGTTTCTTTTATTAAGGGAATTCCAAAAGGGCGTTTGGGAATCCCTCTGCCGTCCAGCCAAAAGAGTCAGGCTCGGCGATACCGTCTCTTTCCCTGATGGATTTCAGGGAAAAATTGTCGAAATTGGACATGAAGGAAAGAGAGTGATCCGATTCTCCTCCCAAGATGTCCTTGAAAAGCTAAAAAAAATAGGTTTTGCCCCTCTACCTCCTTATATCAAACGAAAGAAAAAAAATGGAGAACATCGGGCAATGGATTTGGAAAGATACCAGACCGTCTTTTCACGAAAGGAAGGTGCC
This sequence comes from uncultured Eubacteriales bacterium, assembly GCA_964608785.1. Lineage (GTDB taxonomy): Bacteria > Acidobacteriota > Aminicenantia > Aminicenantales > Aminicenantaceae. The sequence continues at coordinate 1,036 of CAZSPM010000184.1, read as the reverse complement.
ATAGCCGCTCCTACAGCAGGGCTGCATTTCACTCCAAAAATAATAGAGGAAACCAAAGCAAAAGGAGTTCGAGTTGTCCATATTTCGCTGGATGTCGGGTTGGCGACTTTTCAACCTATAAGAACCCAACAAATAGAAGAACATCAAATGCTCGAAGAATTTTATTTCATCAGCCCTAAGGCAGCTCAAATAATAAATGATGCAAAAAAAGAGGCGCGATCAGTGGTAGCGGTGGGCACAACATCTGTCCGGGCTTTGGAGAGTTCCTTCAAAAGAGGAAAAATCCAGCCTGGTGAAGCTTCCACAGAACTTTTTATCTACCCCGGTTATAAGTTTAAAACTGTAGATAGACTCTTAACTAATTTCCACCTCCCTAAGTCAACTCTGCTCATGCTAGTGGCGGCTTTTTCAGGCTCAGACTTCATTAAAAAAGCCTACCAAGAAGCAATATCCAAAAAATACAGGTTCTATAGCTATGGCGACTGTATGCTCATTCTTTGATTTGACAAAATTAAATTCATGCCTTATAAAAAACCAAAGGCCAATAACATTTAAAACATAAGAAAGAGATTATCGCATTTCAGATATTAGGAAATAAAACAAAGCAGGATATTGTGACAGGCAAAAAAGAAATTAAAAAAAACAAGGAAATGGAGGAAAAACTAGACAGTATCCTCCATCCTTCCACTCAGGCTAAATCCTTCAAAATCACTCTGATCTTCGGGCATAAAACCTCACCAGACTATAAGAAAGCCGTGGAGCTAGCCAAAAAAAAATCCCTCTACAAAGAAAAAGGAAAAGGAGAGTGGATTCGTCATTCTGCAACATTTACCCCTGCAGAAGTCGAGGACCTTTTTGAGCTTTTTAACCTTGTCCATGAATGGGAAAACATTGAAATTCTCGTGAATCATAAGAAAATTCCCTATGGACATCAGCTCTGGCTCCCCTTAATGTGGTTTTACCGCATCAAGTAAGGGGTCAGGTCTTGTTTTTTGCCTTTTAATACCTATCCGGGGAATAAAATTGCTAGGTCTCA
>CAZSPM010000183.1:0-5224 GCA_964608785.1 uncultured Eubacteriales bacterium | reverse complement strand
TATCTAAGTTTCCTTTAAACCAATTCTGAGCAACAGCCGAGGAGACAAAAATAAGGAGAAGAAATAATAACGCGAATCGTTTTTTCATGCTTACCTCCTCAGATTAGTACAATTTTACTGTCTTCTTTCTTTTTAATATAGAAATTTAGTTTCTAATTGTCAAATAGAACCTTTTCAAATCAATGACCAGCTTTTGCCCTGTTGGTACTTGTATGATAATTTTTCTCGAATAGGTCGTGGATGGCAGTATGGAGAATTTTGTCGAGGTCGATGTGTCGGATTAAGCGGGATAAAAGAAGTTTTATTTACCTTGATTTCTCTTCAAGATTATATTTCCCTGTGATTCTGAAACAATTCTCCCTATAATCGCTGCGTTACGGATCCCCTTTTCCTTAAGGCGCGAGACGAGCTCTTCGCCTTGCTCTTCTCTAATAGCGATGAGCATACCACCGGAAGTTTGCGGGTCATAGAGAACTTCAATTATATCCTTATTGACATCTCCTTCGACACTGACATACTGAGAAGCGTATTCTCTGTTCCGTTCGATGGCTCCAGAGATCATCCCTTTCTTGATGCAATCCAGGACTCCATCAAGCAAGGGAACCTGTTCTGCATAAACCTCTGCAGTCATTTTGCTCTGAACGACCATTTCGCTGAGATGGCCGAGAAGGGCAAAGCCTGTCACGTCTGTTGCTGTTTCAACCCCCATTTCAACCATAACTTCAGATGGGATTTTGTTGAGTTCGGTCATTGACTGGCTGATAGCTTCTAAAGCAGAAGTTGAAGCTCTCTTGATCTGGTTGGCAAATCCTATGACTCCAGTGCCGAGTGGCTTGGTTAAGACAAGAACATCTCCGGGTTTTGCGTGGTCATTTGTGATTATCTTTTTTGGGTTGATTACTCCAGTGACAGCAAATCCGAATTTGATTTCATTGTCTTTGATGCTGTGACCGCCTATAATGACTACTCCTGCTTCGGTCATCTTATCGATGCCGCCTTGCAAAATCTGATTCATGATCTTATGGCCCATTGTTTCTATCGGAAAGCCGATTATGGAGAGGGCGGTTAAAGGTTTTCCTCCCATAGCATAGATATCACTGACAGAGTTTGCTGCTGCAATCTGGCCGTAAGTATAAGGATCGTCGACACTGGGTGTGAAAACATCAACAGTCTGAACAAGGGCCAACTCATCATTTAACTTAAAAACCCCGGCATCATCACAAGTGTCTGAACTGACTAAGACTCTCGGATCTGATATTCCAGGAAGGCCGGCCAGGGCTTGTTTCAAATCATTCTGATTTATCTTGGAAGCACAGCCGGCGTTCTCTACAAATTGGGTCAAGGGCACATTTTCGGGAATTTCCTCCGGTCTTTCTCCGGCACACAGGCACACGTTCTTTTCTTTCAGCATCTCGCAGGGACAGGGTTGCTTGGGATTACAGATACAGTGACCCAGTTCCTGTGAGCGGGAAATTATACGCCTTCTTTTTTCCACATCATACATCGCTGGATTTCTCCTTTTTCAAAAGCAAAAGCAATGCATCTATGATATATTTGTCTTCCTCTTCTTGAATTGTTCTGAAATCGAAAAGAACCGATTCCTTATGGACTCTGGTGAAAATGGGAGGACTTTCCATGCGCAATTGTTTTGCCAGATTCTCGGCAGAGGAAGCAGTAGGTTTAATAGTCAAGAGTTTTGTCGGGATTGTCTCTACAGGCACTGAGCCACTTCCTACCTGAGAGCCTCCATCAATTGGAGCTATCTCAGCCTCATCCTTGATTTGAGATCTTAATTTTTTGATAGATTTATTTACACGTTTTTCAACTTCCTCAAGACTCACAGAAAACATTCTATAAACAGGGTGTGTAACATCTATTTTTTCAGGCACAAGGAAAAGCCGAAGAGTGGCTTCCAGACCGGCTATTGTTATTTTTCCTACACGGAGCGCCCGGGTCAGGGGATTTTTGCTTATTTTTTCTATTTCGGATCTTTTGCCTGCGATGATCCCCGCTTGAGGTCCGCCGATAAGCTTGTCAGCGCTGAAGCAGGCGACATCAACTCCTGCTTTGATGCTGTTCTGGATTAAAGGTTCGGGTTCGAGGCCATAAGCCTTCAAGTTTACGAGAGCTCCGCTTCCGAGGTCATCGATGAGATAGAGGTCATGTTTTTTTGCGAGCTCGACAAGTTCTTCAATAGCCGGCTCAGATGCAAAGCCTAAGATTCGGTAGTTACTGTGATGCACACGCATTATAGCTCCTGTGCTTTCATTGATTGCCCCAGCATAATCTTTCAGGTGTGTTTTGTTTGTCGTGCCCACTTCTTTGAGAATCGCCCCGCTTGTTTTCATGACATCCGGCATACGGAAGGAACCTCCGATTTCTACAAGCTGTCCCCTCGATACGATCACTTCTTTGCCCTTGGCAAGTGTGTTGAGGATGAGCATTGTCGCAGCCGCATTGTTATTGACTACAGTCGCCGCTTCAGCCCCAGTCAAATCGCAGAGAAGGCCATTGAGATGGGTATCCCGATGGCCGCGGCGTCCGGTTGAGAGATCTGTTGCAAGGGTGCAGTAACCCTCCATGACATTTTTAATGGCGTCTTGGGCTCCCTTTGGGAGCACTGCTCTTCCAAGACCTGTATGGAGGATGACACCGGTTGCATTTATGGCTTTCTTGAGTGAAGCAGAGAATTTATCTTGGAGATGGTTTTTGACCTTCTTCATTATTATATCTTGTGTGAGAGCCTCTTCTGAGACGAGATTTTTCTTTTCTTTTAGGATTTCTGTTCTCAGCTCCTCAATAACATTCCGAGCTGCATGAACAACAGAATCCCGATTATATTTTTCCATTAGAACCTTCAGGTCTTCTGTATTTATTAATCTGTCAATTGAGGGAAGCTGGCGAAGGAGGTTTTTTGCCACGGTTCTGCTCCTTTTTTAGATTTTATCGCATGCTATTATATCAAATTGGAAGGGGTCGCGTCTCAACATTTGACATTTCCTCAATTGCTTTGGGGTCAGGTCTTGCTTTTTGCTATATGTATTTGTAAGTTAGATAAAAATGGCACTGATAATTGGCAAGAACTAGAGAAGGGGCAAAACACAAGACCTGACCCCTATTCACTTAGAATTAAGTCGTCATTCCTGCTTCCGCAGGAATGACAGAAGCATTGATGTATCCTCCTTATTTCGCAGGAATGACATTCTGTAAAACATGTGTAAATCTTGAAACGAAAATGTAAGATGAACCCATTATAATGACTTATTAAACTGAGAACATAAGGAATATAGTCCAAAATTCATTTCAAATCGATTACGGTGAAAATCTTCTATAGATTGTTATAATTAATGAAGTTAGGAGGATTTTAAATTTCAACGTTGGGACACTAGTGATTGTGTCCCCCTAATTCTAGGATTTTTGATGAATACGTGAATATAGATTTGGAAAGAAGGTAGAAATAAATATATGAAATTGTCAGAGAAAGTCTTTTTCCGTTGCTTTTATAGTTTGCCGGTCACTTTATGAGAGACAGCGAATTGTCTGCACCAGCCCTGATCGGAATTACATACCCATGTCTCCGTATTGAGATCAAAGGCGATTTCTTCAGAATCGTTATCTAACGTTACCCTGATGGCAAGGATACGATCCTCTGCATCATCCTCTCCTTCCCTCTTTCCAGCATTAAGAGTATCCTTTTCCAGCTTGATTTTGGAGATTGGTTTTATAGCAACCTGAGGAGGTGAAGCAAGATTGTTCCATCTAAATCCATCATCGGCGTTTAGCTTTAAGCGCAGGTATAACGTCCCCTGTCCGGGGTTTGCAGGGTCACGATGAATGAGCGCCTCTATGTTAAATGGGGCTCCTTTATCCTGTTCAGATGCGACGCATTGGAGTGTCTTGAGCTGAGCGCGTGGAGGAAGTTGACTGGCCAGGATCTCATCGGTTGTCTGGCCAACCACAGGTATAGGGCCGGAAACCCTGAACTTTGCCGTCCACTCGCGCACCGGTTCTTCGCCTTTTCCCATCTTTGCTACTACAGCAGCATTGAACTCCAAGTCCTTGGACTCTTTGTCTCGCGACCACATCACTCCGAGAGCATGGGGATAGATGTCCCGGTCCCTTCGCCGTTTTCCTGCTACCACTTTGTCCTTCTTTAGCTCAATTCCCTTTGCATCGGATAAAAGAATAACAGCTGCTTCGGCGCTATCGAAGTGCACACCGCCCTCTGCATCAGGCCTGATTGTCAAGTAGAGACGACTCTGGCCTCCTGGAGTAACCTCCGGTGGCAGTGTGCCTGCTTCAAGTGTCAATGGGGCCTTTTCTTCATCATCCCCAGCCATTTGTTCGACCTTCAGAGGGAAAAGCGATTCCCGAGGAACCTGGGTTGCCGGAACTTCATCGTTGTTTTGCATCGAGGTCCTTATTCTCTGACGTGTCGAAAGAGCTTGCCATTCCTCATTTGATATGCCAGAAGGTCCGATTTTTTCTTCAAGGAGTTTTTTAAGTTCGTTGGGATTAGCCCAATCCCAACTGGCAAGAAGCGTTCCGTCCGGGCCGATGACAAACTCCATGTTTGGCATACCGCCGTAGGTTTTCTGCATAGTATTATCCATCTTGTCAATTATCCAGGGGATTTCGAATTCAAGCTCGGCCCTGGCCAGCCGGGTGTATTCCTGACGCATCTTGAGGCTATCCGGTTGGCCGAAGCCATAAAAGCTGGGATGGGGCTCTCGGCTCAATACATAATAAAAGGAAACACCTCTTGTTCCATATGCTTTTCTGAGAGCCTCCTCACGGGAGACTACATTGCGCCAGGGCGGTCACGTACATCCTCCCCATTGTACGACTAGCAAAGTGTCTTTATAGAGGTTGCTGAAGGGAATTTCTTTGAGGTTTTTGTCGTAGACTTTTACATCAGGCACCTTCTTGCCGATAGCAGGAGATCGCTCACTCCATGGAGCGCGTTTTCTTCGCTGCCCGAAGAGCAAGGTGCTCATAAATATCAAAACCAAAATAGACCAGAATATAATGGATGTTCTGAGCTTTTTCATTTTATATCTCTCTCCAGATTTGTTTTAGAGAATAAAGCGGAATTCCTTTGAAAGGGTGGGAATTCTTTTGAGCAATTTCTCGAAAGAATTGTTTCTGATAAGTCTTGAAGTATGATATTTGGTATGGCACGACAGAATTATATGGAATTCATACGACAATTTCCATAGGATAT
>CAZSPM010000182.1:0-5225 GCA_964608785.1 uncultured Eubacteriales bacterium | reverse complement strand
TGTCATTCCCGCAGAAGCGGGAATCCAGGACTATCCACTTTCTGGATTCCTGCTTTCACAGGAATGACAGAAAGTTATGAAAGCCTGACCCCGGTTGTGGATTAGGGTTGATTATGTTAAATTAAAAAAAATATGAGCGAGTCAGTTTGGATAATAAATCCCCCTCGAGATGAGGCAAGATATCTTTCTACTGAACTTGGTATTTCGCCTGAGATTGCTCAAATATTGGCAAATCGAGGAGTTTCTGCCATTGATGTTGCTCAAGAGTTCCTGTTTGGCACCTTGGAAGACCTTCATGATCCCTTCTTGATGAAAGGCATGAGGGAAGCGGTTGAGAGAATAAGAGAGGCCGTTGCCATGAGAGAAAAGATCCTTGTTTTTGGCGATTATGATGTGGACGGAATTCTCTCTGTAGTCATCCTCCTTAAAGCTCTGAAGGCCCTGGGTGCTGAGGCAGATTACTTTATTCCAAAACGTCTGACAGAGGGCTATGGGATTAAAGAAGAGTACATTGAAATTGTCCTTGAAAAAGAGGCCAGTGTAGTGATTAGCGTCGACTGCGGAATTAAAGCAACCATGTTTGCTGAAAGAGCAAGAGAAAAAGGGATTGATGTGATCATAACTGACCACCATCAGCCCGGGCCTCAGCTTCCAGAAGCATTGGCCATCCTGAATCCCGTACTCAGGGACTCAGGATATCCTGATAATAATTTAGCAGGCATAGGAGTTGTTTTTAAATTGATTCAGGCTCTCTTCGAAAAGGAAGGAAAGTCTTCCTCGCTTCTGACCTATCTAAAGCTCGTATCAATAGGGACAATTGCTGATATAGCAGAATTGAGGGGCGAGAATCGGCTTTTTGTGAAATTTGGGCTGAAAGGGCTTGAAGATGTTTCAAATACGGGACTTCAAAGCTTGATGGAAGTCTGTGGTTTAATCGGTAGGAAGGTCTCTGTTGGGGATGTTGGTTTCAGAATTGGACCAAGGATCAATGCTGCAGGAAGGATGGGAATGACTGATCTAGCAGTCAAGCTATTCTTTGTGAATTCTCTTCCAGAGTCACTGGAGCTTGTGCATCATCTTGATAAGTTGAATAGTGAAAGGCAAAAGACAGAGGAGAGGATTCATAAGCAAGCGCTGGAGATGATAAAGGCAAAATCTCTTGATAAACGCTATAGATTTCTAATATTGGGCTGTAAGCAGTGGCATCGCGGGGTGATTGGTGTGGTGACATCAAGGCTCAAAGAATCCTTTCATCGACCTGTGATCCTTTTCAGCTACGAAGATGGAAAAGCTTACGGTTCGGGAAGAAGCATCAGCGAGTTTTCGCTCATAGATTGTTTGGAGGAATGCAAAGAATTTTTTCAGAGTTATGGTGGGCACACACATGCTGCAGGCTGCGTGCTCGCCCTAAAAGATATGCCCGCTTTCAAGGATGCCGCAAACACCTTTGCCAGCTCAAGATTAAATGATGAACATTTAAAGAGAAAAATATACATAGATGCTAGAATAGATTTTACCAATATCGATTTATCTCTAATAGAGAATTATTCCCTCCTTTCTCCTTTTGGGATAGGAAATCCTAAACCGATCTTCATGACAAAAGAAGTTGTGGTTGTTGGGGAGCCTCAAAAGATTAAAGGGAAGCACAGTAAACTTTTAGTAAAACAAAATGGAAGAGTTTTTAAAGCTCTAGGTTGGGGACGAGAAGATTGGGCAGAGAACATTCAAAAAGGAGATAGGATTGATCTGGTCTATTCGCTTCAGTTTTCCTTCTATTTGGGAGAAGAAGAGATCAACCTTTCTCTGGAAGATTTAAGAAGATAACAAGACATGAGGAAGACAAAATTTAATTTGGCCAAAGGGATAAGATTCGCGATAGTTGTTTTTTTTCTGATTATATTGGCCGTAATTTTAGAAAATTTTGTAACTCAGTCAAAAAAGCAGCCAGATGTTCCCGTAAAATCAGAAGAGATAACTCAACAGAAAATTGAGAAAAGAGAAAAGGTTGAGTATTTGGAAGTCGAAAGAGAGAAAGGAAAATTTCGGCTCAAAGCTGATAAACATTATGTCGGAGAAGATGATCGCTACCACATAGAAGGAAATGTAGAAGTTGTCTTTCCGAAACGAAGAGAAGGCAAGGACATTTTTCTCTACGGCGATGAGATTATCTATGACAGGGAAGGAACGCATTTCTTGGCTACAGGTCAGGCCAAAATTGAACACGAAGATATAGTAGTTGAATCAGTCTCCTTGAACTATGAAAAAGAAAAAGAGCTTTTCTGGAGTGAGGAGGGGATAAGTTTCTCATCAGATCGAGCCTCGGGTTCTGCTAAAAGAGGAGCCTATTCGCTCAAGCAAGAAATGATATCGCTCGAAGAAGATATCCATTTAGAAATGATACAAAGTCAAGAGTCTTCTATTCCTCTTATAGTTGAAGCAGACAGGTTTGAGTATAGCCGGAAAAGCAAGAGAGGCAAAATCGAGGGAGATGTCCGTCTTTTTCATGGAGAAAGCAGAGCTTCCGCTGACATCTTGAATTTTGAGCTAAGTGCGGATGAAGAGCAATTCAAGGCTCTGTTTTTGAAAGGAAACGCCAGAGCTTTTCTTATCGAAGAGGAGACAGAAGGAGAAAGGAGGGAGATAGAGGCGGAAGAGATTACACTTTTAGCCTTTCCGGATATTCCAGAAGTTCAGGAAGTCAGAGCCAAAGAGAATTGTACATATAAGCTTCTTTCTTCTTCAGGCGGGCTTACAGAAATCCATTCTGAATCTATGAAATTCGTGCTCAATCGAGATGGAGAGCTAGAGGAGTTTCGTGCTAAAAAGAATGCGAGGATGATTAATCAGGAAGAGTCCTCCGAAGAGCAGCAGGTACTTTCAGGAGAAGAAATGATCCTAGAAGGCAAAACCAACACCCTCCGTGTTACGGGAAAAGGCCAATTCGGAGTTAAAGTCAAATCTTCGCTCAGTGATATTTCTGCTAAAGAAGTCGATGTTTCTCTTGATGACAATGACTTAGAAGCGAAAGGCGGGATCAAAGTTGTTCTTAAAGCTCAGGAAAAAGAAGAGTCTGTTGGCTTTTTTTCTGAAAAGCAGCCTGTTTTTATAACTGCCAGAGAAATGAGATTTTCGGATGAGAAGAAACGTTTCCTTTTTAAGGAGAGAATCAAAATATGGCAGCAGAATGAAGTGCTCCATGCAGGAGAAATAATGCTGAATACCGAGACGAGGAGACTTCTATGCATACAAGGTGTAAAAGCAACCGTTCCTTATAAGCCCAAAGAAAAGGAAGAGGAACGGGTAGAAATTTCAGCAGATATTATGATTTTTAAACCGGATGAGAATCTTGTCTCTTATAGAGAGAATGCTTCATTAAAGGCAAAAGAAATTAAACTGCAAGCTCGGTCAATTCATGTCTATCTGGAGGAGCAGAAAGGAGACATGAAGAAAATTGTTGCCCAAGAGAATGTTATTATCGAACAAAGTCTCAGAGAAGGAAGAGGAGATGAGGCAAGTTATGATATTGATGAAGAGATAATTGTTCTAGTAGGAAATCCTGTACTGATAGAGAAAGATAAGGGAATGACCAGGGGTGACAAATTGACTTTTTACATAGCCGATGGTAAAATCGCAGTTGAAAACAAAGGCAGAGAGAGGTCTGTAACGGTAATAAAGCAGTGAAAAATGAAGGATCATTTAGAAGCGATAAAGCTAAAAAAGAGTTATCAAAAGAAGAAAGTGGTAGATGATGTTTCGATCGATGTCAAAAAGGGTGAGATTGTCGGGCTTTTGGGGCCGAATGGAGCGGGCAAGACAACCATCTTTTCTTTAATTCTTGGTCTTATTCCTCAGGATTCTGGGCAAATCTTTCTGGATGGAGTAGATATTACAGGGCTTCCCATGTATATTAGAGCAAGAAGAGGACTGTGTCTGCTTCCTCAAGAGCCGTCCGCCTTCAGGAAGTTAAGCGTCGAGGATAATATAATGTCGATAATGGAAACAATTCGGCGAGTGTATTCGAGAGGCGATGGAGATTTGGCGCTGATTCTTGAAGAATTCGGCCTTAAAAAGCTGTCTAAAGCAAAGGCATACACTCTTTCTGGAGGTGAAAGAAGAAAACTTGAAATTGTCCGAGCATTGATTACAAAACCCGAGTTTATTCTTCTAGATGAGCCGTTTACTGGTATTGATCCTTTAACCATTCTTGATTTACAGGAAATAATCCTTTCTCTCAAAGAAAGAGGAATAGGTGTGCTTGTGACAGACCATAGCGTAAGGGAGACATTAAAAATTACGGATAGAGCTTATATCATTGATAAAGGAAGAATATTGAAAGCGGGGACTCCCCAAGAATTGATTACTTCTGAAGAGGTGAAAAAGAGCTATTTGGGTGAGAAATTTGATCTTCAGTGAATTTATAGATTAAGATTGAATCGGATAAGAAAATGGTTCTAAAACTGCGAATTGAACAGAAACAGGTCCAGAAATTGATTCTTGCTCCTGCCCTTCAGCAGGCAATAAAACTCCTTCCGTTAACAAATTTGGAGCTTATCGAGATTATTGATACCGAGATTTCACAGAATCCGATGCTCGAAGTAGATGAAGAAACCACAGAAGAGAAACCAGAAGAAGAGGCCCAAGAAGACCTGAAGATTAGCGAGGGCGTTGAAGATGAACAGAAGAAGGCTCAAGAAGATGTCGAGATTGGAGAAACCCAAGAATCCCCTGCAGAAGAGCAGGATCTGGATTATGAATCCTACTTTCAGGAGTATTTTGATAATGGAATTCGCACTTATTTTTCAGAGGAGAAAGAGAGCCCTGCCCTAGAAAATATTCTCTCTAAAAGTCCTTCTCTTTGGGATCATCTGAATTGGCAGGCAAACTTAACTTTTTTTGATGAAAAAGACAGAGAAGTTGCGCAATATATCATAGGAAATATCAATGAAGACGGCTATCTTACTGTCTCTGGAGAAGAAATAGCAAAGAGAACCGACGTCAATATGGATAAGATTAATGATGTTAGAGAAAAGATCAAAAAATTTGACCCTATTGGCGCAGGAAGCTTGACGCTCGGAGAAGCGTTGCTCGCCCAGATGGATTATTTCGAGATCAAAGATAAGATAACCCGGACAATCGTCAGCGAGCATCTTCATTTTTTAGAAAAATCCAATTTCTCTCAGTTGGCGAGGATACTGAACATTTCTCTCTCCGCTGTGTAGGTTTAT